>JAPHSI010000088.1 GCA_026193155.1 Sulfurimonadaceae bacterium
ATCGGAGCATTAAAGTTTTTGAATATAAACTACAAAGAATCAGATTTTAAAAATGCAAAATTATTTGGTCGTTTAAGTAAAATAAATGATAATATAATAGTAGATGTCGGTCACAATCCTTTGGCGGCAGCTTCGATTGTAGATGAGCTTTTGGGAGAGAAATATATATTGATATACAATAGTTATAAAGACAAAGATTATAAGATGATATTAAAGATACTAAAACCAATAATAAAAGAGGTCCAAATAATCGATATATTTGGGCAAAGAGTAGAAAATAAATCTTCACTTCATCAAATTTTAAAAGATTTAAAGATAGAATACTCACCATACTATGAAATTAGGCCAAATAATAAGTATTTAGTATTTGGTTCATTTAGCGTAGTTGAAACATTTTTAAAAGAGTATGCTAATTAAATGAATAACCATTTTACAATTACTATTAATGATGACAACGGGGTTAGACAGTTTAACTTACACCAGATTGTAAAAAAAGTTATATGGTATATTTTAGGTTTTTTAACATTTATCGGGATGTTTGCTATCGGTACTATACTCTATCTAAATTATTCCGTAGAGCAAATTGAGATAAAACGTCAAAATACGGAAAAATCGTATGCTGATTTAAAAGCTAAAAATGAAGATTTAGATAAAAGTATGAAAGAGACTCAGGTCGCACTTTTTCTAAAGAAAAAAGAGTTAAATGAGGTTTCTGATTCATTATCTGAAATTGAAACGTTAATAGGTATATCTCCTGTTGATGATAGTTCACTTCAAGAGAGAGTCAGTAAAACAAAATTAAATTCAGAACATATGGCTTCATTACTACAGTTTATTCCAAACGGCTCGCCAGTGGAGTATAAAGGTGTTACAAGTAAATATGGATATAGAATTCATCCTACACTAAATAGAAAAGAGTTTCATCGTGGTTTAGATATGCGTGCAAAGATGAAAACTCCTGTATATGCAACTGCAGACGGCGTAGTAGAATATGCGGGGTATCATAAAAAGAGTGGATTTGGAAAACTAGTTATTTTAGAACATAACTATGGATTTAAATCATATTACGGACATTTAAACAAAGTAGCAGTAAAATACGGAAAGTTTGTAAAAAAAGGTACACTAATAGCCTATACGGGTAGCTCAGGAATGAGTAGTGGACCACATTTACATTATGAACTAAGATTTTTACATAGGACAGTTAATCCATTTTATTTTGTAAAATGGAATGTAAAAAACTACAAAGATATATTTGAACAGGAGAAAAAAATACCATGGCAATCTTTAATAACAGCGACAGCACACATCAAAGTACCACAACCGACACAAACACTACCATTATCACGGCTGGCACTTCAATCAAAGGTGAAATGAATCTAAAGTGTAACTTATACGTAGACGGTGAGTTAGAAGGTAAAATCAACTCTTCTAAAGAGGTTAATATCGGTAAAAACGGACATATTAACGGCGATGTTACTACAAAAAGATTAGTTATACAAGGTTTTGTAGAGGGTACTCTTCATGCTGACCGTGTTGAAATAAAAGCAAACGGTCATGTTAGAGGTACTGTTGAAGCTTCTGAGTTAGTTATAGAAGCAAAAGGTATTTTTGAAGGTAACTCTATAGTAAAAGGTGTAAAAGAAGCACCTAAAGCTGTGAATATGCCAAGTAATAACCTTTCTAAAGAAGATATAGATAAAGAAATAAAAAAGGCGTAGATGTCCCAGTCTGTTTTTTTTGAGTATCTAAGTAAAAATAAAAAGTTAGACTTAGATGTATTAGTTTGTGAAGATTCACAAGAAGCGCACTCTTTAGAGAGTGTAGCTAAGTTTTTTAAAAAAGATGTTTTACTTTTTCCGGATTTTCGTCCAGCATATGGAGATGATCTTCGTGTTTATAAAGAGGAACTACATACTCTTTTTTCAAAGTTAAGACAGTTTTATAAATCCAGCAATAAACCGCTAATAATTTCCCCTTTAAAAACATTGTTATTTCATATGCCAAAATCTGAGTTATTAGATTCAATAACTTTGGAGTTTGGTGCGACTATTGATTTAAATGACTTTAAATCAAAGATGCTTCACTGGGGTTACAACTTTGTTGATATGGTGCAAGTAGAGGGTGAAATATCTTTTCGTGGAGACATCATAGATATATATGTACCTGCATCTAAATTGCCCATACGTATATCTTTGTTTGATGATGAGATAGAGCAGATAAAATATTTTGAACTAGAATCTCAACGTACAAAAAAAGAGGAACTTGACAGCTTAGAGATAACAAGTGCATTTTTCTCTTTAGATGAGAGCTCTTATGATAAGTTAATTGAAAAAACGCAATCGAGTGAGTTTGAAGCATTAGTTAAAGATGTCGCATCTCTTGGTCTTTGGCATCTAGAAGATATGGCTTATGACTTTTTAGAAAACAAAAAAGTAAAACTTGTACGTAATTTAGAAAATATACTCGCAGATGCATATGCATTAAATAATCCACAATTAAGTAGAGATAAATTTGATTTAGAGATATTAAATCATTCTGATGAATATAAAGAGTTGGTCGTAGCGGATGTTCATACTCTTTTAAAAGTTCACAAAGATAAAAAAATAACCATAATAGCCGCAAATGAAGCTGTTATGAAACAAGTTGGATTGTTTGATCTTACAAATGTTACAGAGGTTTATGCCCCTTATATTCTAAATATATTAACACCTGATGAAATGGTGATTTCACTAAACAAACCTGATAAAAAACGTCGTCGCAGAAAAAGCTCGATTCTTTTAGATGATTTGAAAAAAGGTGATTATGTAGTTCATGAAGATTACGGTGTAGGTATATTTGAGTCAATCGAGCAAACAGAGATACTAGGCGGTGTAAAAGATTTTATAGTCATAAAATATATAGGTGACGATAAAGTTCTTTTACCTGTTGAAAATCTGGATTATATTGACCGTTACATAGCTTCTGGAGGTTCTGTGCCTGTACTTGACCGTCTTGGAAAAGGAAGCTTTGGAAAACTAAAAGAGAAAGTTAAAAAGCGTCTTTTAGAGATAGCAGGAGTTATTGTAAACACTGCTGCTGCACGTGCACTGATTAAAGCACCGAAGATAAACATAGTAAAAAAAGAACTGCAGGAATTTCAATCAAAAGCAGGTTTTGACTATACAGATGACCAAACTCAGGCAATAGATGAGATAATAAATCAGATGAGTGGCGGACACATTATGGATAGGCTACTGAGTGGTGATGTCGGTTTTGGTAAGACTGAAGTTGCTATGAATACTATATATGCAGCTTATAAGTCAGGCTATCAATCTGCTTTAATAGTACCGACGACACTTTTATCTGCTCAGCACTTTAGAAGTCTGGATGACAGGTTTTCTGAGCTTGGCATCAGGTATGCAAAACTAGACAGATTTGTATCTGCCAAAGATAAAAAAAACGTAACGGCAGCTCTTGCATCTGGTGAGATTGACTGTGTAGTAGGTACTCATGCACTTTTTGGACTTTCTTTTAAAAAACTGGGTGTAGTTATAGTAGATGAAGAACACAAGTTTGGAGTTAAGCAAAAAGAGAAGATAAAAGAGCTTTATCATAATGTACATATGCTAAGTATGTCTGCAACTCCGATACCACGTTCACTAAATCAGGCACTTAGTTCAATCAAGACTATGTCTCAGTTGCTTACACCTCCAAGTGCAAGACAGGGTGTTAGAACTTTTGTTAAAGAGTACAATGAAAAGCTAATAAAAGAAGTAATCCTTCGTGAACTTCGCCGTGGTGGACAAGTTTTTTATGTACATAATTCTATAGAGCATATGCCTATAAAACTTGGAGAGATAAAAGCGATACTTCCAGAGCTTCGTGTTGTTATGCTTCACTCTAAAATCTCATCTGCTGAGACTGAAAAAGAGCTGCTCAAATTTGAAGCCGGCGAGTATGACATGATGATAGCGACTTCTATCATAGAGAGCGGTATACATATGCCAAGAGTAAACACCATCATAGTTGATGGTGCCGACAGATTTGGTATAGCAGACCTGCATCAGCTTCGTGGGCGTGTAGGGCGTGGGGCTTACGAGGGTTTTGCGTACTTTATAGTTGATAACAAAGAAAACCTTACAGATGAAGCTAAAAAACGCCTGCTAGCTTTAGAGTCTAACTCATTTTTAGGAAGCGGTTCGGTTCTGGCGCATCATGACTTAGAGATTCGCGGTGGTGGAAACTTGGTCGGAGATGCACAAAGCGGACATATAAAAAACATAGGTTATTCGCTTTATCTTAGAATGTTAGAAGATGCTATACGTGAGCTAAGCAATACTCAAGAATCTACCCGTGACAAGGTTGATATAAAACTTACAATAAGCGCGTATTTGAGTGATGATATAATCAGCGAAGACAGATTAAGACTAGATATTTACAGACGTTTATCCGGATGTGAAGAGAGTGTAGAAGTTTATGAGATTCAAGAGGAAGTTATAGACAGATTTGGTGAATTAGATGCACCTACACGTCAGTTTTTTGAGCTTATGGATATGAAACTACTCGCCCTTGATAAGAAAATAAAAAATATCTCTAACTATGGACAAAACATAACTTTCACTTACAAAAATGACAGCAAAGAGAGTATAAAATCAGAAAGTAAAGATGATGACGACATCATAAAGTCTGTGCTTTACTATCTTAGAAATGCAAAGCCTAAGACTATATAATTCAGGCTTTGCTATTTATTACAATCTTTTAATCTTGAGTGAAGGTTGTTGATTGCTTCTACAAAATCTTCAAATTGTTTCCAATTATTGAAGGTTGCTCTTTCACCATTATATGCTTCACCAACAGGTCCAATTACAATTTCTGGTACTGCGTGATTATCTAGCACTTCTACTTGACGTGGTTTACATTCAACTCTTGGATTGTTATTTAATGATACTTCTTCATCAAAGAAAAAAAGTGTGCCCATAATTACTCCTTGTTTTTTATACAATTATTTTAACTTAAAATAAAAAATATCATTATATTAATACCCATTATTATGGTAAAAAAACTCTCCTAAACCTACCGTAAATATCAAAACCCCATAAAGTGAATGCTCGATTATTACAAGTTTTAAACAGCTTGTTTTTTTGTAGCTACTTGCAAACATCAAACCGCCAAGTATAGTGAATATAACAGCTAGTATATTTCCAAACGCTACATGTACAAAACCAAAAGCAAGGGCATTTGCCCATATTAGAGTAAACTCGGAAAAATTTAAAGAGTACCTAAAAAAGAAAAACTGCCTAAATACCAATTCTTGCGGTATAACTGAAAACAGTGGATAAAAGATTATTATGGCTAAATAGATATATGGTTGATTTTGTATTAACTCAAACAACTTGTTTTGGTATAACACGTATGTAAAAAGAAAAATTATCAAGCTTACTAGAACAAACCTTTTTAGAATGTAGTAAAGCTCGTTTATTTCAAATTTATTGGAGAAAACACTCTGTTTGTATAGCCTAAGTAAGGTATAAGTATATATAGACACAAGCCATAAAGATGGGATAATCATATACTTGGGAAGTGAGTGCGTTAAAAAAAGTAAAGGAAGTATAATAAATATAGCACTAAATTCTATTAATAGTTTTATTTTCATGAGTGCATTATAGATAAGTTTTATTACCGATTTATACACGAAAAATAGCGAGTTTTTAAATTATGGTAAAATTCAAAAAAATTTGTATAAAAGATAGTAGATGAAAATAGCATTTATAGGTGATATAGTAGGCAAGCCCGGACGTGACATGTTAAAAGAGCACCTGCCAAAACTAAAAAAAGAACATAATATAGACTTTGTAATAGCAAACTACGAAAATGCTTCTCACGGTTTTGGTCTTACAACCAAAAATGCAAATGAGCTTTTATCTTACGGTATAGACGTTATGACAGGCGGTAACCACTCTTGGGATAAAAAAGAGGTAGTAGCTTTGTTTGATACACACGAGATTCTTCGTCCGCATAACTATCCGGCTGAGGTAGAAGGCACCGGATGCAAGGTTTATGATATAGGCTCTGAAAAACTTGCAGTACTAAACCTTATGGGACACTACGCTATGCCTATGTGTGAGAACGGGTTTCGCGTGGCTCAAAGTACTGTTGCATCTCTGCATGAAGATGGTGTTGAAAATATATTTATAGATTTTCATGCAGAAGCTTCTAGTGAAAAACGCGGACTTATGATGCTTCTTCAGGGAAGTGTTTCAGCTATAATAGGTACGCATACGCATGTAAGCAGCGATGACTTTCAAATAGCTAACGGTACAGCATACCTAAGCGATATGGGTCTGACAGGATGCCGTGACAATGTCATAGGCATGGATGCAAAGACACCGCTAAAACAGTTTCTTACAGGGATGAGAGGTCATTTTGACATACCTAAAAAATGTAAAAAAATCCTTCAAATGGCTGTTATGGATATAGATGCAGGTAGATGCTCTAGTGCTTATAAACTAAAAGTATTTGATAATGGAAACATTATTAAAACAGATGCGTGGTTAGAGGACTAGGCAGTTAGCTGATAGTACTTGTCATTTGCCATATAAGTATCTATCATTTTAGTTCTTAATGTCGGCTCTTTAAGGACTCTATCAGAGTTGTCTTCTATTTGTTTAGCTGTTTTTGGATACTTTATCATTAAAGAAAACATTGTTGAGTTTGCAGCATAAGCCATCGGAGCTTTTATTTGAGAGTTTACACTAGAGAATTTACTCATGTTAGATTGAGCGGTTTCTTGTTTAAGTTGAGAGTTTATTCTTTCTTTGACACTTAAAGTTTTGTATTTCGAAATATAGTTAATAGGGCTACTAAGCGTTGTATTTGGGTTAGAAACCTCATTCTTATTTAGATTTATCTCAAACAGTTTTGAAGTAGAATAGTTTTGCTTATTTTTTGTTGTTTTATTATCAGTATGAGTACTTAAGTAAGTATTATAAGATGAAACAAACAAATTAGAACCTCATTTAAATTTTAATTAGTCAATGCACTTTTATGTTATTATAGTATATTTAAGTATAAAAGTTATATATCCATGTAATCATTTTGCTACTATATTTAAAAATATATTTTTACTAGAATAGTATTGTGGTTTTAGAAATTACTTTGTTCGCATAATATTAATATTTTTTTAACAACTTTGAGCAAAGTAAAAAAGTCTTTGTTTTAACTTGCCGTTAAAGACTTGAACTATGTAGTGCTAGGACTTTATTTACATCGAATGTACAGGTTTTATAAACCTAATGGGGAAACATGATTTAAATGTAATAAAAGTCCGATGCAAAAGAAATCACTTTGTTATTTTCACCTAAAAACTTCTTACCTAATTTTTTCCTTTGAAACCTTTTTGTAATCATATTTTGATACAATATTTACTATATTTATATCGAGGTAATAATGAGTGCTACAATTGTAATAGTTGAAGATGAAGAAGATTTACTTGAACTTATAGAATACAACCTTGAAAAAGAGGGATTTGAAACAATTGGTTTTTTAAACACCAAAACTGTATCTCAAATAATAGATGAAGAAGATATAGATCTGCTCATTATGGACAGAAATCTTCCTGGTATAGAAGGTAGTGAGTTTGTAACTCTGCTACGTGAAGACGGTATTCAAATTCCTGTAATTTATTTAAGTGCAAAAAATTCAGATAAAGACATTGAAGAGGGGTTTGAGAGAGGTGGAGATGACTACCTGACAAAACCTTTTAATATGAAAGAACTTATTTTTAGAGTAAAAGCAATCCTAAAAAGAACGGGAAATAAACTAAATGATGGCTCAAACCTTTCATATAGAGATTTATTTTTAGACTCAGCTTCTAGAACTCTGAAAGTAGATGGTAAAAATATTGAAATAACTAAGCTGGAGTTTGATTTGCTTAGTGAATTTATTAAAAATAAAAACTCAGTATTAGACAGAGATTATCTTTTAGAAAATGTTTGGAGTGATGGGGGAGATTATCAGTACCGCACTGTAAATGTTGCAATTAACAGATTAAAAGAGAAGATAGACCCTAGTAAAACAAAAGACTATATTCAAACAGTTCGTGGAGTAGGGTACAAACTTTGTTAAAAATATATCAGTTATTTAATATTAAATTTGTAGCTTTATTTGTAGGTGTGATGCTTTTAACATCAATAGTCTCATATGTTGGTTTAAAATCTATTATAGTGTCTTACAATACGGAAAATTTAAAAAATGTAATCAAAATATCATCTGATTTTTTAACAAAAATAGAGTCTTTAGAAAAATTTGCCCAAAAAATACACGATAAAACAAAATATCGTGTAACTATAATAGATGCAGAGGGTAAAGTAATTGCAGAAACAAATGAAGATAAAGATACTATGGATAATCATGCTCATCGCTATGAAGTGATGATGACAAATAAACTTGAGTTTGGAGAATCTGTACGTTATTCTAAGACTATCGGTGTTGATTTTTTATATGTTGCAAAAAAAATAGTTTATAAAGATAAAACATATACTTTGCGTTTATCTATGGGACTAGCTCAAGTTTTAGGTCATTTTTATGAGTTAAGTACAAAAATAGGGTTAATTTATATATTTATTTTAATCATATCTTTTTACACCTCAAATAGAATGAGCCAAAAAGTTATAGAAGATATTGGCAGAATTAAAGTATATCTTGACGAGATATCAAACAAGAACTATAAAGCTAATTTAAAAGTAAAATACTTTCATGAGTTTTTAGAAATATCCCTACTGCTTAAAAATCTAGTAAAAAAACTTGACAAGCGTGATAGGCAAAAACGTAAACATATGGCTAAGCTGAGACTTATGAATAAACAGAGAAACGATATTTTATCATCCATATCGCATGAGTTTAAAAACCCTGTTGCATCTATAGTAGGATATGCACAAACACTTCAAGAAGATCCTGAAATCCCTTTAAAAGTACGTGAAAAGTTTCTAAGTAAAATCAACTCTAACGGAGAAAAAATATCTAAAATGTTAGATAGACTTGCACTTTCTGTAAAGCTAGAAAACGGAGATATACCTACTAAAATTACTAAATTTAATTTTAAAGACCTTTGTGAAGAAGTTGTAACAAATATCTCCTTGAAATACAGAGATAGGGAAATAATGTTTTCTGCAGATAATATTAAAATAAAAGCAGATAAAACGATGATGGAACTTGTGTTAACCAACTTAGTCGATAATGCTTTAAAATACTCAGAGTCACAAGTAGAACTAAAAGTGGAAGATGGTGTTATATATGTTAAGGATAACGGTATAGGTATTCAAGCTGAACATATA
Source organism: Sulfurimonadaceae bacterium (assembly GCA_026193155.1). Classification (GTDB taxonomy): domain Bacteria; phylum Campylobacterota; class Campylobacteria; order Campylobacterales; family Sulfurimonadaceae; genus Sulfurimonas. The sequence continues at coordinate 9,312 of JAPHSI010000088.1, forward strand.
GATAAGATTACAGGAAAGTTTTATAGGGTAGATAAAAATACTTGGGATAACTCTATGGGAATTGGTTTAGCAATGGTAAGCTATGTGCTTAAATTGCATAACACATCCTTAGAAGTAGAATCAGAGCAGGGGAAAGGTTCTACATTTAGTTTTAGTATTAAATCTTTGATTGTATAGTTATTTTGTTTGCTTCAAAAAGCTCTATTGCTTTGGCAACCATTGGGTCATCTTTTATGTCTGGAGCATTTAATTCTTTAGTATCATCACTACTCTCGCAGTTTGTAACACAAGAAGCACTTCCTCCCATCTCTGCATCTTCAATCATTGAAGTACTTTGGGGACCATTAATAGTACTTTGAGGAGTTTGTATTTTAGTTTCCTGTTCTAATTTTGCTTCCGGTTGAAGTTCAGGTTGAGCTTTAGATTCAGGTTCTTTTTTTTTAGGCTCTTGCGTAGGCTCTTTGGAACATGGTGTATGTGTTATTTGTGTCTCAAAACCAAATAGTTCACGTACAAGTTGTTTTATGGCAGGAAATCCATGACGAAGAGTTTTTTTACATTCGTCATCTGCACAACTCTCCCAAGTTAAAACACCGTCTTCAAATGATTTGAACTCAACACTGTTTTTAAAACATTCACCAAGCTCTGCATTTCTGTCTTTAACATTTTCTATCAGTTTATTAAACAGCTCAATATTTGGATCTATTTTATCAATAACAGGCTCAATTATTTGCTCTTGAACCTCTTCTACTACATGTTGTTGAACTTGTTGAGTATCTATGTTTATAGCTGCAATGTCTGCTCTTGGAATCTCAGACTGAAGAGATTCAATCATTTGGTCTATCTCTTTAACACGAAGAGCCTCAACCATTTTAAAAAATATTAGACTAAGTACAAAAGAACCGTCTGCATTTATTGCAAAGAGTGATTTTGAATCACTAAGTATTCTAAAAAATCTATCAATTACTAGTGTTGAGAACAGTGCATCGTTACTATACATACGTTCTTTTACATATGCTATTAGTTCATCAACAACCATCTCACTTTCGTAGTCTTCTAAAACTTTAGTAAACTCAACTATTTTTGCATAATTTTTAGCAAAAACGGCAGAGAATATTTCAGATATAAATTTTGGATCAACTAATCCCAACATATCTGTTACTGTGTTTACATCAACATGGCTTTTTGAATATATAATGGCTTGATCTAGCAGAGTTAGAGTGTCACGAAGACTCCCGCTTCCGCTTCTTGCTAAAATTTCTAAAGCTTCTATTTCAAAAGATATTTTTTCTAAGTTTAATATATGAGTTAAATGGTCTATAACTTTGTTTTGAGCGATGCTTTTAAATCTAAAATGTTGTGTACGACTCAAAATAGTAGCAGGCAGTTTCAAAGGGTCTGTAGTCGCAAGTATAAATTTAACATATTCTGGTGGTTCTTCAAGAGTTTTTAAAAGAGCGTTAAAAGCTTCTTTTGTAAGCATATGCACTTCATCTATAATAAATATTTTATATCTTGCAACTGATGGTTTGTATTTTGTTTGTTCAATTAAATCACGTATATCATCTATTTTTCTTGAACTGGCTGCATCCATCTCTACAATGTCTACATGACGATTCTCTAACGCGTTTACACAGTTAGAACAAATACCGCAAGGCTGATGAGATACTCCGTTTTCACATATAAGAGCTTTTGCAAAAATACGTGCGGTAGAAGTCTTTCCGCTACCGCGAAGCCCCGAAAAAAGATACGCATGACTTAGACGTTTTGAATCAAGAGCAAGAGAAAGAGTTTGGGCGATACTCTCTTGACCAATTAGTTCATCAAAGTTTTTTGGTCTGTATTTTCTAGCTAATACTTCAGAATTTCCCACGCTTGACTCCATCTATTTTATAGAGCCATTTTATCATTTAAAGTGTTAAAGTCTTCTAAGAGTTACTTTATCTATCTTGTTGGAATGATTAGCTGCTTTAGTAGAAGGAAATCATTTTTCATTGTTTTGTCTAAAAAGTATAAATCTTCACCTCCACTTATAAATAGTTTATCTAACCAAATATCTATATTGTGTACAAGTTTGTCGATTAATAATATTTCATCTTTTTTTAAATTCAAAAACCTATCGGAATTTCTCATTAAAAGAATTGAGAAGGAATCTATTATTTTACTAAATTTGGAGATTTGTTTATAATATTTTATGTTTAGACAAAACATTGCAATGGATGAGCGAAGTGCTATTAATATCTCTTTTGTAAGTCCCATTTGCTTGCATCTATACATTGTATCTTGTAAATCATCGTTTATTTTTATAATATCGTTTAAATCGTCATTTTCAAAAATATTATATTTTTTAGGTGGAATTTTTACAGATGATGATATTTTTTTATCTATATTTAGATGTTCTTCTCCAAACTTTTTTACAGTTTTTTTACTTACATGTTTATTTAGTTTTATTGTTAATTTTTTGCTGTTGTATCTATATTTGAGTGATGAGTTTGAGAAGTATTGATGAAGTAGTGTTATAACATCTTTATTCCATACCGTAAAATATAAGTTTGAGTCATTATCCTCTATAATAACCTCAAAAAATTTCGCATAATCTTTTAATAAATATGAGTATGTGAAGTTATAAAACAGCTCTATAAATATATGAATAAATTTATTGCTATCAATATTAGAATTTAAAAAGTCCCAAAGCTGGTTTAGGTCTTCTTCATCGCCAATAGATATTACATACTTAATACTGTTAACGTTTTTTTCTTTATAGAGGTTGATTATATTTTGTTTTTTTCTCATTTTGAAGCCTTTTTTTGCTTCAAATTTTAATAACTAAATATTTCGAAAAGGTTACTTTATTTTGAGCCAGTTATGTGCGACTTGTTTTAGAGCTTCCGGGTTTTCAGAAGCAAAAAATTTCAACAATGTCTCAGGGTGTTTTTTTGTAAAGTTAAACTGTTTTTCAAGATGCTCTACAATCGCTTCACCTGAATGAATAAGTTTTGTATTTTGACCAAAATATTTTTGAAGTTCATTCTCAAGCAAAGGAAAGTGAGTACATCCTAGTATTAGTGCTTCAGGAGAGTTTTTTATATCTGAGAAATAGTGTCTGAATGAGGCGTCTATAAGCTCACCTGAAAAGATATTTTCTTCTACAAGCGGAACGAATAGACCAGTTGCTTTTGCATTTAGGTTTGTATATCCAAGATTATTAAGACCAAGCTCATAAGCTTTTGATTTCACTGTAGCTTTTGTACCTAAAATTAAGATGTTTGAGTTTTTATTTTCCAGTGAATTTTTACATGCAAGAACTCCGGCTTCAACTACACCTATTACAGGGCATTCTGAGGATTCTCGCATCTCATCAAGGGCATATGCACTTACAGTATTACAAGCTACTATTATTAAATCAAGTTCAAAGTTTTTAAAAAACTCAATAGCTTCTATACCGTAACGTATAATTGTATTTTTATCTTTGGTACCGTATGGTACGCGAGCGGTATCTCCGTAGTATATAATCTCTTCGAAGAGTTTATGCTCAAGCATGGATTTTACAACAGTTAATCCACCAATACCAGAATCAAATACTCCAATTTTCATTATTGTGTATTCATACTCTCTAAAAATTCATCATTGGTAGTCTTTTTACCCATAGTAGTATAGATGAATTTAAGTGCTTCTATCTCATTGTCTTGTTTTTGCATCATTGAACGAAGTATAAATACTTTTTGTAGTTTTTCAGGACCTATCAGAAGTTCATCTTTACGAGTACCAGATTTAAGCACGTCAATAGCAGGATAGATACGACGATCTGCAATTTTTCTATCAAGAACAACCTCGGAGTTACCAGTACCTTTAAACTCTTCAAAGATAACTTCATCCATTCTACTTCCAGTATCTACAAGAGCAGTGGCAATGATAGTCAAACTTCCGCCGTTTTCAATGTTACGTGCAGCACCGAAGAAGCGTTTTGGCTTGTGTAGTGCATTTGCATCCACACCACCAGATAACACTTTACCGCTTGATGGTGTAGCAGTATTGTATGCACGAGCTAGACGCGTAATAGAATCAAGTAAAATAACTACGTCACGCCCTTGCTCAACTCTACGTTTTGCACGCTCTATTACCATCTCTGCAACTTTGATGTGGTTTTTTGCAGGCATATCAAAAGTTGAACTGTAAACTTCACCTTTTACTGAACGTTCCATATCCGTAACTTCCTCAGGACGCTCATCTACAAGTAATACCATTAAATCAATCTCAGCATGATTAGCACTAATCCCGTGTGCTATCTCTTTTAAAAGTTCAGTCTTACCGCTTCTTGGCGGTGCAACTATAAGACCACGCTGACCTTTACCTATTGGAGCGAAAAGATCCATCATACGACCTGTCAAACCTTTTTCTTTATACTCTAGTTTAATTTGATCTAGTGCATATAAAGGAGTTAAGTTGTCAAATAATGGACGTTTCTTAGATTCTTCAGGCGGTAAGTTGTTTACCGCTTCTATTTTGATTAAAGCGTTGTATCGTTCCTGATCTTTTGGAGGGCGAACTTGACCTGTTACAACATCACCGTTTCTAAGAGCAAATCTTTTAATTTGTGTATTTGAAACGTATGAATCATTTTCAGAATCATTAAAACTCTTATCAATTGAGCGGATAAAGCCGTAACCATCAGGCATAATCTCTAAGATACCGCTAAATAAGATGTACCCACCTTGGGCAGTTTGTGCTTTTAATATTTCAAAAATAAGGTCTTGGCGTTTAAGCTCCTGAGGATGCTCAACATTTAATTCCTCAGCTAAAGTTATTAAATCATCTATGGTCTTTGCACGTAGTTCATCTACACTTGCACCATTTACCGGCTTATGTGAACGTGTTGAGTTGCTTTTACGATTATTAGTATTGCGATTGTTAGTGTTTTTGCGAGGTTGTTGTGAATTATTTTCACTCATAAAATATCTACCTTAATTATTTGGGATTTTCTTTATGTAGGGGTGATTTTCAGAGATATCTCTCTTTTAGTACTAGAATTTTACTATAAAAATATAAGTAAAGTCAAGCTATATAGGTTTTCTTTTTGATGTAAGAGCCTTAACAAGGGCAGATTGTATAGATTGGTAAACTTTTGTGTTTTGTTTTAAGGCTTTTTCTTCTCTAAGAATATCTTTTTGGATTCTGGCTTTATCTTCTTCAAGCCTTTTTGAACTGATTGTATCTATCTTTGCTATATGTGTATTTAGCTCCTCTAATTCTTTTTTGTCCTCTTTTACATCTATACGTAAGCTTTGAATTTCATCATTAATATCATATAACGTTTCTTCATCTTTATGTATTCTTTTTTTGTCTAATAAATCTTTTATTTTTTCGTTAGCTTCAAAGATATAATTTTCTATTTCTTGGCGTTCTTGAACTAATTCGTCTTTATACTCTGAGGGTGACAGGTTGTCTATTTTTAATTTTTCTAAATTTTTATTTACATCTAAAAATCTTTTCTTTAACAATGTAATTTTATCTTTTGTTTTAAACCACATAGCTATGGTGCCAAAAAGTGCGGATGGGTTATACTTTTGTCCAACTTCATTTATGATTGAAGGTGCTTCATAACGCTTATTATGTTTTATAATTACTTGCCCGTTATAGTACTTTATCCAATTCATAAGATATTCATCTCTATAAGAGATAGCTTCTAATATTTGATCACTAATGTGTGAAAAAACATTTATAAAGTTTATGCGAAAAATATAACCTGCAAAACCTTTTCTGAATTCTGCGTTTTTATCTTCAAAATCTATAAGTGCTTTTGCCATATGGCTTTGTACAATGGAGTATATATTTTTTTCATAAAAATCATTTGTTACTTGTTTTCTTATAAAAAGGTATTTAAAAACTTCATACGAGGTGCTTTTAATAAAAGCATCCAGTGAAGTTTTGTCAAAATATTCGTGGTAGAGTTTTGCAATTTCATCTTCAGAATAACCATTGAATCTTCTTTCACTTTCATCTCTTTTAATATTTTGAATTACTTTAACAACGATTTGTTCTTTTTTAATTAATATTAAATCTTGATCTTCCAATTTAAATGAAGTACGAACAGCTTTTTTTATAAATTCTTTTTTATCAATACTTTTATCTTCTAAAAGTTTTACTTGGTCGAGTATATCTTTAAATAGTTTTCCGTCTATAACGGTTAACCCTTTAATGTTTTTGTACTCAAAATTTATTTGGTCTTGATTAATATTAATAATATTTACAAGAGACTGAAAAGCTGTCATGAAATATCTTTTAGAATTATTTTTTCGTAATTCTACATAAATATGCTTTAAAAGCTAATTAGATAGTTTTAGTTTTCCGTTGTTTAATGTTTCTTGTGTTTTTTCGGCAAGTTTTCTTACTTCATCTGCTACAACAGCAAATCCACGACCATGCTCGCCTGCACGAGCAGCTTCAATAGCAGCATTTAAAGCTAGTAAATTTGTTTGATTTGCTATTTGAGAAATTGTGTCAAGCATATTTATAATATCTTCTCTTTTTGCTTCAATTTCATTTTCAATAGAGCTCTCTTCTATGTCTTCTTGGGTGTTAATATTAGTTTCGAGTTCTTTTATTTCATTTTGAAGACCTTCTATAGTCTGTTCTAAAGTGATGATTCTAGTATCTGTTTCTTTAATTTTTGTTTCTTGGGAAATATTTGTTTGTTTATGCTCTATTGCCTCTTGTGACAACTCTTTATTGTTTTTAATTAATGTACTGTTTTCTTTCTTTAATTCATCAATAATATGTTTATTTTCATTAATAATTTTATTTTGTTGACTATATTGCTTCTGTATATTATCCTCTAATGATTTCTTTTCTTGTGTTACAAGATATATATATTTTTCATTCTTTATTTTTTCATTCTCAATACGGGATACTTTGCTTGCAAATATATAATACATAATTAATGCAGCAACGACAAAAGCTATTATAGATGATATCACTATAGATAATAGTGATGATTCTTTTACAATTTTATCTTTATATATGATTTTATCTTCATAGACTATCTTATCTTGATATACAATTTTGTCTTTATAAATAATATTATCGTCATTCTTGATTTTAAATTGTTCCGACTCAGACTCTTCAATAAGTTTTCTGCCGTCTTTATTCATGTTTTTATAGAGTTCTTTGATTGTTTGAATATCTCTTGAATCAATTTTTTTATCAAGTTTATTTAAAACATTTATTGTTTTTTTCTCTAATTTTTGTAGAGACTTAGTCTGAGATTTATCTAAAGAGAGTGATGTTGCTATTTTTTCATGTGTAGATATTATTAAGTAGTAAAGTTGAACCTTTTCTTCAGTTGTCAGTTTACTGGAAATTTTATCTAACTTTGAATTTAGTTGTGCATAACCGGTTTCTATTTCAAGTGCAGTATCTGCATAAATGAATATATTTAAGATAAGTAGTATAAATAGTGTTTTCATGCTTTTTTATAGCAAAAAATATACCACTTATGCGTAAATCAATTTGTTGAATTCATCAAACTCTTTAAGTGTTTTTTCTAATAGTGTTTTTGCATCTTCGTATACTTTTTGTATAAGATCTTCAGTATCAAGTTTTTTCATAGAATTATCAAACATTTTTACTATATTTGTTTTGACATTATTTGCATTGTTTTCATCTCTGTCTTTACTTGGATTGAACATTCCTGCAACTTTGTGAGCAAGTTCAGTAACTGGAGTTTTTGGTGCATCTTCACTTAGCTCTTTTAAAAAGTCGTCTATAAAAGGTTGAGCCTTTTTCATAAACTCTTCTATCTCTTTCTGGTCTTGTGCATCTATACCGTTACTCTTTATAGAGAAATTAAAAGATTGCATCGAAGAAAATTCCATAAATGAAGATGAACTTCCTGCATCTTCTTGGTATCTGAGAGACGTAGAACTTTGGTTTGAGAAATCCATATTTATCTCATCTCCGCTGCTTGTACGCATTGCTATATTTAAATCGTGTGTCCTATAAGCATCTAATCCATAAGAAGTCATAATTTCCGCCTTAATTTTATTAGATATAATATCGACCATAAAAGTAAATAAAGAAGTAAAATATGTCGGTTAATGTTTATAATATTTTAGTAACAAATGATGATGGTTATGAAGCTAAAGGGCTTCTTGAATTGACAAAAGCTCTTAGAGAAATTAAAGGGGTTCGAGTAACGGTTGTAGCACCGGCAAATGAAAAATCGGCATGCGGGCACTCAATTACACTTGTTAGACCTCTTCGTTTTATAGGTATTGATGATGATTTTTTCAAGCTTGATGATGGGACACCAAGTGACTGCGTGTATCTTTCTTTAGCATCTATATTTGCAGATAGAAAACCTGATTTACTTATAAGCGGTATAAACCGTGGCTCAAACATGGGTGAGGATATTACATATAGCGGTACGGCAGCAGGAGCAATGGAAGGAATTTTACATAATATTCCTTCTATTGCTATAAGTCAGGTAATGGATTTTACAGACCCAAGCGGTGATTTTGAATTAGCAAGTAATTTTATAAAAGACTTAGTTATTAAAATAAAAAATGGCTCATTCCCACTGCCAAAACGTGAATTTTTAAATATAAATATCCCTTTTGATAAAAAAGAGGCTGAGGTTAAAGTTACATATGCAGGTTATAGACATTATGCCAATGATGCCCATGCACACAGAAACCCTCGTGGGGAAGAATTTTACTGGTTAGGTTTGCATCCGCTTGATTTTTCTCCTCGTGATGGACAAAAGGGTATGAGTGATTATGAAGCTATAAAAGCTGGATATATTTCAATAACTCCGATTATGCTTGATTTAAGTGCATACAAAAGTATGGAAGGTTTAGAGAATTGGCTAAACACGACAGAATAAAGCTTTTATTAAAAGATGACTTTGTAAAACTTGAAGATGTAAATATCATTTTGCTTGGAGTAGGAGGGGTTGGTAGTTTTTGCCTTGATTGCTTGATTAGAAGCGGTGTTAAAAATATAACTATAGTTGACTTTGATACTTATGATGAAACTAATCAAAATCGCCAAATGTGGTCAGAGATGCATGAAGGTGAATTAAAAGTTGATGCATTAAAAAAACACTATCCCGACATTAAAATCATAAATCAAAGAGTAGATGAACAGTGGGTGTGGGATTTTGATTTTGATGAATTTGATTTGGTTTTAGATGCAATAGATGATACAAAAGCTAAGCTTGCACTTGCTCAAAAGTGTTACAAGAAACTCATATCGTCTTTTGGAAGTGCAAAGCGTATTGATGCTACTGCGGTAAAGGTTGACGACATATGGAAAACTTATGGGGATAAGTTTGGCTCAAAGATAAGATATGAGCTTAAAAAACGCGGATTTAAGAAGAAGTACAAAGTTATATTTTCTTCAGAAGAAGCAAGAATTAAAGAAAAGGGGTCTTTTATGGGAGTTACTGCAACATTTGGATTGTTTATGTGTAGCGAGGTGGTAAAAAGGTTAGTAAAATGATAAAAGCATTTTTAACATTTTTATTATTTATTTCTTTGCTGAACGCGCAAGAAGGTATAGAGTATGATTATGAGTTAGATATATACTATTCCAATGTATCTATGTTTCTTGACTTGGATAGTGATAGGAACATCACAAACGGAAATAGTATGAGTGAGCGTGAAATATATTCACAACTATTTTATAAGACACTTCAGCCAAATATATTTCTTATTGAAGCTTCTGTTCACCCAATGAATATAGCCGGTACATATTTTAGAAATAATCATGAATATGATTATAAAAATACTACGGTAAGTAATTTCAATATGGTTAAAGCTTTAACGGCAGGTTTTGAAGAACCTTATTCTATAACATTTTTCTTAGGGAGAATGATGGTTTTTTCTAAAAACAACGGTGAACGTGTTGGAAAAAATAGGGCATATGTGGGTTATATGTTTACAGTTGGTGATAAGTCAATAAAAGATAATCAGGAACATAACGATATTTGGGGAAATTTTGAGTTTAAGTTAAAAGGTACAAGAGAAAAAAAGAATAGGGATTTAGACTGGAGTTTTCGTATAGGAGGAAGAATACACTCAAATAGTGACTTTGTAGATACTGTTTACTTTGGTGCTAGAAGAAGCAGTATAGATTATAAAAAAAGTGTTTGGTCTTTGTTTTACAACTCGTCATTTACAACTATGTTCGCATTTCGAGGGGATAATTTTAAAATGACTGAAGCTGAAATAGTTGGAGGAAAGTTTATACCTACAAGTTATGATGGTCTTAGTCTAGGTTTAGAAATAGGTTATTTATATACTTCAGATTTTAAATATGAGGGTGAACTTAAAGATGATGGTATTAATAATCATCAAGCAATAATAAGACCTAACTTGAAGTATAAATTTTAGAGGAGATATATGTTTGATTTTTTAGATAGTGATTGGTTTAATATAGGTTTGGAGATAGTCTTTTTGCTACTTATATATTATGATATTAAAAAGTATAGAGAGACAAAGAAAAAAGAGTATATAACAAATATAATACTAACTATAGGTTTTGCAATATGGGTCCTTTATCCATATTATAAAAGTTATTTTGGATGGAAAGACTCTCAAAAATCTGAGCTTATATCTACATGTATGGATGCAAATGATACAAAAGTGTGTAAGTGTGTTGATGAGGCTATATTTAAAGAATATACATATGATGAATACAAACTTTTAGATAAAAAATCTGATGAGTATAAAGAGTTTGTAAAAGATTCAAAAGAGGATTGTTTAGATGATAGCTGGTTTTGAGGATAAACTTCATTGTGAAGGAGTTATAGGTGATGGATGCGGTGGTGGTCGTCTTTTTTACATAGATGCAGATACCCTCTATGCATATGACCCTCTCACAAATGAAAAAATAAAACTCTTAGATTCAATTTTAGATGCAAATAGCATCTCTAAAAAAGCCTGTATCATAACGATAGAATGTGAGAATGAAACCATAAAATTTGACTTGTCGAAGATGTAATAAACTTTAAAAAAGTTTTTATGTGTTTTTAAATGTTTAAATGATAGTATCATTTGAATTATTAAATGGATATAACATGAAAAACCTACTCTTTATTATATTAACGATACTTCCACTTTCTGCGTATGAAATTATTGTTGACAAAACAACCCCAATGCCACTTGCTAGTTCAAAAAAAAACTTAAATGTTAAAGAGGAAGCAACCGAGTATATAAAAAGTTTTCTATACGAGATTAAAGATGGATATTGTGATACAGTTCATTTAACGGGAAAATCTGATCCACGCTGTAAAAAAGCTAAAGATATAAAAAATTTTGATGAAGTAATAACTACTCTTTTGTTAGATGAACAAAATAACATAGAACAAATGCCTACTAAAATAGAGCTCATTAAGGATGAATTTGAAACAAGTGAAGAATTTGACTTAAGAGTACAAGAAACGACTTTAAAATATTCAAAACAAGTAGACGAATATTATCAAAAAGTAGAAACTCAAAAGCAAAACATAGTGAAAAAAGCTTTGGAAATAACTTGGGGGAAACCGATAATAACAAATTTAAAATATGATGCTGATAATTCTTTTTTTGTAGCGGATGTTACTTTTGAAGTACAAAAAGATTTTAATAAAAGAGTTATATTAAAAATAGAAAGAGAAGAAGCAAAAGCATTTAAAAACTCAGTAAATAAAGTAAGAGTTGAAGGTGTTTTTGAATACAAAGATTCTTCTGTTTTTTTGAAAGATATAAGAGTTCCTTTTAAAGGACAAAATTATTCAATGGTATTTGCAGATGTTGATCTCAAGGAAACGACAGCTCTTATCCACCTTGAAAATTTTAAGAAACAGTTTGATGGTAATATTGAGATTGGTTCGCAGCAAATGAAACATTTAGATGCAAATGCAATAAACAATTATAATGAATTAAATAATTTACTTGAGAAGGTGGATGAGGTACAAAAGGATTATCAAAAGTGGCTTTTTGTTGTTGGGATAGAAAAATATGAATATACTGACAATATTAGCTATGCAAAGAGAAGTGCTGAGATGTTTGTAGAAACTATTCAGAAGAAGCTCGGAACAGTAAAACAAAACTCTTATATTATGATAAATGAAGATGCTACACAAGCTAAGATTAAACAAAACCTCAAAAAAATGCTAAGAAAAGTAAAAGAGGGTGATACTATTTACTTTTATTATAATGGTCATGGACTACCTGTTCCAAACTTACAAAATGAACCTTATATGTTGACATTCGATACAGAACCAGACTTTGTTGCAGATGAAAAGTTTTTTTCACTTCAAAATATTTATGCAAAGCTAAGTGATTCTAAAGCCTCTAAAATTGTAGCGTTTGTAGATAGTTGTTTTAGTGGTGTAACAGATGCTAAGGCTGTATTAAAAGGTGTAGCAGCTACAAAAATGGTAGCCAAATCTGTAAAGTTTGATAAAAATAAGATGGTTGTAATTAGTGCTGGCAAGTCTCATCAATTCTCAAATGGTTTTGATAAAAAGGGACATAGGCTATTTAGTTTTTATGTTATGAAGAATATTATAGAAGGTGACACTGATATTAAACAACTTTATAAAAGTATAAAAGAACAAACATATGACACTTCGATTGAAGAATATGGTGATTTACGTATTCAGGAACCGACTATTGAGGGAAATTATAGGATGAGTTTATAATTATGAAAACAATTTTTCTTTTTTTAATGTTTTTTACATCTTTATTTGCAACTCCTAGTTGGTATCATAATATTGAG
>JAPHSI010000074.1 GCA_026193155.1 Sulfurimonadaceae bacterium
CCAAATTCTTCCAAACCCACCGTTTTCAAATGATGAACCAAATATACTTAACAGAGTAGAAAAATCAAGGGTATCATTTAAATAACTTTTTGTATAACGAAATGCACTCTGCATCTCATCTTTTTCTACAAAGTCTGAAAGATATTGCATCTGAGGCTCATAATCATATATGTGTCTGTTCGCAATTTCAATAGTAATCGTTGTATCTCTAAATCCCATGTAATCAAAACCTACTAGCATATCCATACGATTCTTTGCATCTGAAGTGGTATTATATTTTATACCTTCTAAATATGCTGCTTCTGTTTTTAAAAGCCAACTTCCATATGCAATATTTAAAGCACTCCCTAGCATTTTTACTTTTGAGACTACACGTTTATTACCTTCGATATGCCACTTTTGGTCAAACACGTCTGCAGCGTAAAAAGATAAATCCCAGCCCGAAAAAATTCCGTTTGCGGCAAATGCGTACTGCATATTACCCAGCGAAGTGCTTGGTTCATCCAAATCTAAAAACGGATTCGGTGCACTTGGAAAGATAGCATCTACATTAAAAAACTCACTCCTTGCAGGTGCTTCTATCATAACCCTGCTCTCAGCGATAGCCATCGCTGAAATCTCCCAATCACCTAGATAATAATCAAGTTTTAGCATTGCAGTTGGAAGTCTTAAATCTTCTATGTCTGTAAGTCCCGGTTCGCGGTTATCAAGTGGATTAATTACATCTGTTACACGCAATGAATCACTCTTTCCCCAAATAACAATTTGGCGACCCAGTTTCATATCCAGATTATTTAAAAGTGAGCCTTGGATATATACATCATCAAACCTAAGCTGAGTTTTGTATGCATCTAAGATATCGTCACTGTAGTGTGTATTTGGATGCAAGTCATATATGGAATCATAAAAAGCATCCCCGCTAATACGAAGTTTAAAATTATCGTTGAGTTTTGAATCGAGTTGAAGATATAGAGAGGTTTGTGCTTTATTAAAACCTCTGTATTGCAGTGAATCTATTTTATGGCTTTTAACGCCGTAAGCACTCTTAAATGCTATGTCCCCGCTTAATTTTACAATATTTTGTTTCCCCTGTTTCTTTTTTTCTTTGCTTGCAATCACGTCACCGGAAAAACCATCATCGCTAAACCCGTCTAATGGATCAAACTCCTCATTTATCTCGGCAGATATATCCCCGTCATTAAATCCGGCCAAGTCATCTTCAATATTTGCATCTGCATATATAAATGTGGCAGATAATAATAAAACAGTAAAAATGTTTAGGAGTTTATTTTGCATCTTCTAGAGACCTTTTTTAAGTGTGCGTGTTTCAAAAAACGATTCTTCTAAGTCTTGGTTGTATTTAATATCACGGAATTCAAAAAGTGTCTTATGCAAAGTCTTTCTCCCTTTTTTCGTTACCATCTGCATCTTTGTAACAGTCCATACACCCTCTACTTTTTCAAGTCCTAAAACTTTCATATATTTGAGCTTTTTACCGGCTTTTACATAGTGTAGAGCTTGAATAATCACAAAATTATCTTGACGTACAAAAACTATACTTTTCGTATAACCTGTCTCATCAATAGTTTTTTTACTCTTTGGTGTAACCAACATCTGCCAAACTTTATGTCCATCGACATTTGTTTCTTTCATAACTTTGTAAGTGTAGTCTTCTACATTTCTGTTTGTCATATCAGAATATGTGAAGTCACTCCCCATAAAAGATGAGCTCTTATCGCTAGATGCAATTCTTTTTACTTTTTTTAGCTCAGGCAGATATAACCATTGGTCATCATCTTTATTTGAATCATCATAATCATAAGTTAAAAAAGCTGTATTTTCAACATCTGCAGGTGAGAGGAAAAACATCATTTTGAGTTCATCCTCCCCTTTATCTTTTGTAAAAGTCTTTAATTCTCTTTCCCTTTTTTGTCCACTTTTATTTATAAGAACCATACGCATATTAGCAGTTGAATTATCTCCGTCTTCGCGGTCGTGAACTTTTTGCGCTATCTCAAGGCCCGTTATTGCAAAAGCCGAACTCAGCAGTAAACTTAAAGTCAGCAGTATCTTTAATATCATTATTTATCCTTATTGTGTTTTCTTTTTATCTTTTAGCAGATTATACCATTGCCGTATTAGCGATTTGTTAAGAACATTTTAATCAAAGAACCGCTTAAAACTAAATTTGTAAACATAGCTACCAAAACAGTTATACCGGTTATAAGACCAAAATTAAACAGATTATTCATACTTGCAAACATAAAAACCAAAAAACCTGAACTTAATACAATTGATGTAATTAGTATAGCTCTTCCAGTAGAGTGGAGCGTTAATCTTATAGCCTCATCTATATTTTTGTGAATCATATAATAACGTTTAAAATTATGCATATAATGAATAGTATCGTCTACCACCATTCCTATTGCAATAGCACCTATTAATATGGTAAACATATCTAAAGGAAGACTATATAAAACCATAAAAGCAAGTGCAAACATTATTGGTGTTAGGTTGGGAATCATACTTAAAAAACCAAGTTTGAAATTACCTATTAGTATTACCATAAGTACAGCTATTACTCCAAACGCAATTATATAACTCTCTATAGAACTTTCAATTGACTTGGTAATAGTAGTTGACAATATAGGTAATGTCCCTGTTATAGAGACTTGTGCTAAATCTTTGAATTCATCATTTAACAAAGTCTCAATCTTATTTATTAACTCCACATATTCAACTGAATCAACCCAAGGAGCCTTTATCGAGATTCTAGTCTTTGAGAACTGATTATCTACAATATCTTCTAAATCATCACTGCCGCTATTTTCAAAAAGTAAAAACTCCTGTGCAATCAATTTTTTATTTTGTGGAATTCTATAAAACTCTTGCTTGTTTTCATTAAGAGCCATATTTATCTCTTTTAAAACATCGTTAATTGTTACAATCTTACCTATAAAATAATTCTCTCCTTTATAGGTGTATATCTCTTTTGTAACTTTTTGAATTTTATTTAAAAACTCAGGATTGTAAACACCATTTTCTTTTTTTGTATCGAGTACAACCTCTATACTTATAGAGCCTCTGAGTTCTTTATCTATAGTTTGGGTATTTACCCTGACATTATTATCTTTTTTAAACCAATGAAGGGGATTATGAGAAAAATGCATCTGCGATGCTAAAATAAGAGAGACAACTATAACTATTAAAGATGATACAACTATACTTTTATAATAATTTATAGAGAAATTTGCAACTTTGATCATAAAAGAATCAAGAAAACTATCCTCATCTTTTTGTTTATGTTTTATCGGAAATAGTGAGAGCATTATAGGTATAAGAACTATGGTAAAAATTAGTGCTATTGTTACACCGATGGCAGAGAATATACCTAGCGCCGCAACAGGTGCAATATCCGAAATTCCAAAAGATGCAAGTGATGCAGCAGTGGTAACTGAAGTCATGAACACGGCTAATCCAGAATGACCTATTGCAAAAGAAATAGCATGGTTTTTATCTCCGCTTTCATCATACTTATGATAAAAAATTGAAAGTATATGGATGCTATCACCAATAGCTACGGCTAAGAGAAGTGATGGAAGAATTTGTGTCATTGAAGTTATTGGAAATCCAAATAAAGCCATAAGTCCAATCGTACTAATTAGAGTTAATACAACTACAAACAACGGGATTACAACTCCACTTATTTTTTTAAACGTTAAAAAAAGTAATATCGCTATAGTTAAAACAACATACAAAATAAATTTAGACATATCTTTCATTAGACTTGTTTGTAAATTCTTTGTAACTATAGGAGAGCCCGCATCATATATTTTAAAGTTATCTGCTTCATATTTTCTTAAAATAGTTTCTAGTTTAGATATTAACTCATTTGTTTCTTCAACCGTAATAAAGTCTAATTTTTTATTTGAATTTTCTTCATCAAAACCTTCAAGCAAAGGGTCAAAATTATCTGTATCGGCAGAGGTATAAGTATTTGTACTAATCATTATGGTAGTAAAAGTACTGTCTTTATTTATATACAAATCTTGATATATTTGATTATTGTTTACAAACTCTTTAATTAATTCAAGTTCTTTTTCATCTTCCGGTATACCATTTTGAAACAAATCTTCAACTATAAGTTCATTTTTATTTCCTATAGTTTTTCTGGCATTTTTAAGTGAAGTAACTTCTTTAATGTAAGGGAGATTTTCTTCTATATCTTTATGCAAAGAAAAAAGCTTTTTCAAAAACTCTTTATTAAATACATCTTTAGTTTTTATAGCTATAACTATTTTTTCATCCCGTCCAAACTGGTTACGGAATTCATCATACATGACAATCTGCGGATCATTCTTATATAAAAAACCCTCTGTAGATGTGTCAAACATTATTTTTGGCAAGTTTGAAGCTATATATACTACTATCAGTAATATAAAAAAGAGTGTTTTAAACCTATGTTTAATCACAAGTTTTGAAAAATTTTCGAACTTTTTTTCTACTGATATTCGCCAATTTTTCATTGTAAAAGCCTTTAAGAAACTTTTTTATTTTTATCTTTAGTTATTAAAGTTAGTAGTGCCGGTCCAAGCAATATATTTGAAAAAAGAGCTATCGTTATAGCCCCACCCGCTAAAATTCCAAAATTAATCAAGTTGTTCAGAGTTGCAAACACATATACGTAAAAACCAAGAGATAACACTATAGTAGTTGCCACAAGTGCACGTCCCGTTCCTATCATCGTGTACTCTACAGACTCTTTAACATTATGTCCCATATGATGATATCTTGCAAAGTTATGAAAAAAATGCACCGTATCATCAACACTGAGCCCTATTACTATGGCACCGACAAGCATTGTAAACATATCAAGAGGCATATTTACCATACTCATAAAACCAAGTGACATAATTACAGGAAGTATATTTGGCACCATAGAAGTTAAACCAATTTTTACACTTCCAAGAAGTATAATCATCATAATGGCAATTAGTATAAATGCAACCACATAACTAACTGACATAGTGTCCATAGCAGCAGAGAGCGTTCTTTGAAACAGCGGCACCATACCAGTTACACTGACTTCAACACTATTCCCTAATTCATTTTCAACCATAGATACTATTTCATCGCTAAGTTCGGTATATTGACCCGCTTCCATCCAAGGAAGTTTAAATGTGATTCTGGCTTTGCTAAACATACTATCCACTACATCTTCCAAGTCATCACTACCGCTGTTCTCAAATAGCAAAAACTCTTGAGGAATTAGAGCATCATTATCCGTAATAAGATAATACTCATCGTCATTATTGTGAAGTGCTTTGTGTATCTCTTTTAAAACTTCGGCTACACTCCAAGCTTTTCCTACAAAATATTCATCGTTTTGTATCTCTTGTGCTTTTTGAGCCAAGGAGTCTATCTTATGCAAAAGTTCTGAATTATAAAGACCGTTTTCTTTTTTCGTATCTATTATAACTTCCATGGTCACAGAGCCCCTAAGTTCACGATCTACCATATTTGTTGAGAGTTTTATAGGCGAATCATCAGGCTGCCAAGAAAGAGGATCGTGTTTAAATTCAACAAAAGTAGCTGCATATATGAAACCTACAAATATAAAAATACTTACAATAACTATTTTTTTTGCATGTGCAAATGAAAAGATCGCTATTGCATCTAAGAATGCATCTATTTTTTTAGATTTTTCTTTTTCCCCTTGTTTTGGGGCTTTTATCGGAAGTACGGCTAAAATAGCAGGTAAGAACACAATTGTATTTAAAAGAGCTATCATAACTCCAAGTGCCGCAAAAACTCCCAAATCAGCTATAGGTGCTATCTCTGCACTTGAAAAGGATAAAAGCCCTGCCGCCGTTGTAAGTGAAGTCATAATAATAGCAAGCCCAGAATGACCGAGTGAATAAGATATAGCTTTTAGCCTGTCATCGTTTTCATTTAGATGTTTGTAAAACATTGCAAGCAGATGCACTACCGCTCCTATCCCTACTGCAAGTAAAAAAGAGGGAAGTATTTGTGTCGGAATGGTAATTGGTGTGCCTACAAGTGCCATAACACCTATTGTACTAAGCAAAGATATTGCTACTATAAAAATCGGTAAAAATATTGCCGATACTCTGCGAAATACTATAAATAAAAATATCATCATCATAAGCAGTACAAGTTTTACAAACTTTTGCATATCTTTTTGAACTGATTTTTTGTTGTAATCATTTACAGCCAAAGAACCTGCTATTACTACTTCAAAATTTTCGTTAGAATATTTATCTTTGATTTTATTTGCAGCATCTACCATCTCACTTTTTGAAGTATCACTTAAAAATTCTAATTTTTCTTCATTCTTACTCTCAGAAAATCCAGCAAGTGCATCTACATTCTTACTTCCTTCATAAGCACTAGGTTCAAGAATAATTGTAGTTAAAGTATTCTCAGGATTTAAAAGTAGGTTTTTGTACATAACATTGTTATTTGCCAATGTTCTAATTTTATCTATATCTTCTTTTGTAGATGGAATAGTCTCTATTAAGTCTTCTACTATTAGTGTTTCATTCTCCCCTCTGGTATTTCTTGCATTTAAAAGAGATGTAATATCATTTAAATGGGGTACATTATTTTCTAACTCGTCATGCAACTCTCTTAATTTTTTCAAAAATTCTATATCAAATATATCTTTTGTTTTTACAACAACCATGATTTTTTCATCTTGACCAAATTGCTCTTTAAATTCTTCGTAACGTACAAGAGCGGGGTCTTCTTTATGTAAAAAGCCCTCAGTTGATGTATCTATGGTTATTTTTGGTAGGTTAGATATTAAAGAGATGCTTAGTATAAGCATTACTAGGATAATTTTTTTAGGATTCGCACCTATATAATTACCCATATTTTCAAGTTTAGTTTCACTTTTTGTTCGCCAGTTCATAAAATCTCCAGTCTATTTATGAAATTTTACAAGAGTGGTATTAAAGCATCGTTAATGCCCGTAAACCTTCGCAAACTGGGATACATTTTTAAAATATGGCGGGTAATCGAAATATACCCTAAAAGATTTTGCCTCTCCGGGCTTTAAATTCTTTGCAACAACAAAAGTTTTTACAATATTTTGAGGTCTATATAATATGTTAGCACCACCTCCAAAAAAATCTGCAAAACCAGTAGGTGTAAAAAAACTAGCTCTTGGACCGATGTCTCTAGCTTTATTTACGATTTTAATTTCAAAAGTAACTTCACCAATTTCATAGTTACCTTCATTTTTTACAATACCTGTATAAACAATCTTCTCTATACTTAAAATTCTTTTATTTTCAAACTTATATAGTTCGACCTCTTTTGTATATTTATCTACTGCAACTAGAGAAAAAACTGCAACTAATATCATAATCAAGGCAAGAGATGAGATCATAGGGACTCTCAGCTTTTTTATAGGCTGTTTCAACGCACCAAGTACACCACCGGTAAATACTAAAATAATAATTAGTAATACCATGTAATGCCATATATTAAATAAGGTAATCATCTACAACTCGCTTCCAGACCTACTTCATAATCTTTATTGTAAACAAAAGGTTCAATAAACATTTTAAAATCTTTACTTTGTCCTATTTTGAGGTCTACTTCAACTATCGACGATTTTTGGATTGGTTTTAATCTAAAAATATAATTTTTAAATTCATTAGAGGTTTTTTTATATGCTGTAGCAATTATTTTGCACTCATTAAGATTTTTATTTGAAAGATTTTTTATTAATCCTTGAATCACTATCGCTTTAGTAAACTCAAGTTTTTTCTCGCTTACTAATTGAACTTCATTTTTAAATAAAAACTTATGCATTTGCACAAAACCTACTGTTGGACCCAGAAAAAAAACAGATAAAGCCAATATAACTAATAAGACAGAGGTTTTCTTTTTATTTCTAAGTATAATAGCCAGTATCATAAAAAGCAAAAACAGAATAAATACCGAACCAAATAGTATATAGTCTTGGACTATCAAACTATCTACAACCGAATTTATCCTCCCTTGAACATTCACTTTTAATCTTTCCTGGAGTTTTTCTCTGCTATTCCGCTCATGTCAAATCTTCGGGCAAGTTCCTGTTTTATTCTATCGGGTGAGATATTTTTACTTGCCAGTGCCACTAACATATGATATGTCAAATCTGCTGCTTCATAAACCATCTCATGCTCATCATCATCTTTAAAAGCAAAAGAGAATTCTCCTGCTTCTTCAACTACTTTTTTAAGTATCGTGTTATCACCTTTACTTAAAAGTTTAGCTGTCCAAGACTCGGATGGATCTGCATTTTTTCGCTCTTGAATTGTATGATATAAAGTATCAATCACACCATAAAGTGCTTCACTACTAACCTCTGCATCTGAATTTACTTCACCAGACTCCAACTCAGTAAAGAAACATGAACGTCTACCCGTATGACAAGCTACACCCTTCTGATTTACTTTTATAAGAAGTGTATCGTTATCACAGTCTATATTAAAAGAGTGTATAGTTTGGATATGTCCGCTACTTTCACCTTTTTTCCAGATGCGTTGTTTTGAACGTGAAAAATAATGAGCAGTTTTTGTTTTTAATGAAAGCTCCAAAGCTTCTTTGTCCATATATGCCATCATCAAAACTTCATTTGAATCTACATCTTGGACAATTACCGGAAGAAGCTCTTGCTTCTCCCAATCAACCCTGTTTAAAATTTTCTGCATTATTTGTGCCATTACTTAGCAGTTGTTCTTTGTTGTTTATCTTTCATATCAACCCAGATATTAGGAGTTGAACCACCAGGTGTTAAGAAGATTTTTGCATCTTTGTTTGTTTGAAGTGCTTCATTAAACTTACCCTGAATTTGAATCTGTTCTAACTGAAGAAGTTTAGTAGTTAACGATTTAGAGATAAGTATATTTGCTTTAGCTTGTGCATCTGCTTCAATAGTTACAGCATCTGCCTTACCTTGAGCTTCAATACGTTTTTTCTGAGCGATACCTTCAGCTTCTGCTGCACGTTTAAGTGCTTCTTGTTTTGCACGTTGTACATCTTGCTCTGCTTTTTGAACCTCTTGTTTAGCAACTTGAACACGTTCTATTTGCTCTTTTACTTTTGCAGGTAAACCTATCTCACGAAGTTGAACTGACTGAAGGTCAGCCGGTGAATTTTTAAGACTAGTAACACTCTCTCTTACATCTTTATCTATCTCTTGAGCTATCTGGTTTCTAAGTTGAGGAAGTGACTCTGCATCATATTTACCGACAACATTACGAACTACATCTCTTACAACAGGATTGATAATTTTATCTTCCCAGCTAAATCCCCAGTTTGAAATAGTCTGAGCTGCAAACTGTGAATTAAGTCTGTACTGAACAGTTAGTTCAATAGATACAGGAAGACCACGTTTATCTAGAACTGTAATAGCCGGTTTAGTATTGATACCTGCCTTGTTACCACCACTTGCTTCTATACGAGATGCATAGTTAATAATACGTACACGAGTATCAACTATATATACTTTTTGAATAACAGGTATTACAAAATGAAGACCAGGTAGTAAAGCATTGTCTGAATACTTACCGTTTGTACTTAAAATACCACGTTCACCCTCTTCAATGATTGCAAAAGGTTTAGCTAATATTAAAAGCAACACTACAGCGATTAGAAAATAGATCATACCTGCTTTTCCGCCACCGAAGTTAAAATCAATTTTTGGCATCTCAGGTCCTTTGCCGCCACCGTTTCCACCGCCGGAATTTCCACCGCCGCCAAAACCACCGCCTTGTGATTTTTTCTTGTTAAAATAATCGTTCATATCTGAAGCCATTGTTATATTCTCTTTCATTGTATTTTTCCTTTATTCAGTATCGCTATTCTCTTATAAATTAGTCAATATATGTTAAATAGTGCTCATACTTTTTATTACGACCAAATACTATATCAAAATATGTACTTTGTATTTTTTCAGTAATATCGCCTCTACTGCCTTTTCCTATCTCTCTTGCATCTACAGATGCAACAGGTGTAATCTCGGCAGCAGTCCCTGTTAAAAATGCTTCATCAGCCACATATATCTCCTCGCGAGAGATTCTACGACGAGTTACTGTATAGCCCATATCCTGTGCAACTTCTATAACAGTTTTTTGAGTAATACTTGCTAGTGAGTTATCATTTGGAGGTGAAATAATTTCACCGTCTTTAACCATAAAAAAACATGCACCCGAAGCTTCTGCAACATAACCTTGATCATCCAAAAGAAGTGCTTCATCATAACCACAATCAATAGCTTCATATTTTGCCATCTGAGA
>JAPHSI010000026.1 GCA_026193155.1 Sulfurimonadaceae bacterium
GTAGCTTTGATTTTAGTTAAGTATTTATCAGAACCATCAACGGCACTTACTTATCTGCTGATACTAACTTTTTTTACGGTTGTGAGTTCATTCATTATTGTTCGCGGGCAAAAAGATATTTTAAATAAAACAAGTCAGCAGAGTAATGATATTAATATTTTAAAAGATTGGAGACTGTGGGTAGGTCTTACTTTGATGCAAGTTGGCTTTGGTCCTTTTTACAACTTTTTTACCATATATGAAACAGATGCTGGTGTAAGTTTGGATATGACCATATACCTATGGAGTTTTGGTGTATTAGTTGAGGTTTTTATGCTTTTTTTTCAAGCTAAGTTTTTGAGAAAAAATCTGCTTTTAGTATTACAAATTACAACTTTTGCCACAGCTATCAGATGGTTTCTGGTCTTTTTATTCCCGCAAAACTTGCTTGTACTTTTCTTTTCTCAATCAATACATGCACTTAGTTTTGCGCTTTTTCACTCGGCTGCCATATCTTACCTTTTTGTACTATATAAGCATAAATCATTGGCACAACAGATGTTCTCAGGAATAACTTACGGATTTGGTGCATTTCTAGGAGCTTTATATAGCGGTTATATATATGAATATCTGCCAAAATATCTATTTTTAAGTGCAGCCCTTATAGCATTTTTAGCTAGTATGAGTTTATATTTTTGGGAGAGAGCTAAAGTTCAAGCTCATTAAAATTCTCTTTTTATTATTTCGATTTGTAAAGATATTTTATAGTAGATATTTTGCTTGTTTGAGTCTAGTTTAAAAAGCAATTGTCTGTATTTTAGATAGTTTCTCCAAGGTGTTTTGCTTTGTTTTATTCTACCAAGTCTAATAAGCTCAAACGATACTGCGGCATTTATAAAACCTTTTAGAATCTTTATCTCATTTGAATCATCAAATCTGTTTGGGTACCAAATTTTTTCCAAAACTTCATGGGCATTATAATAATCTTTTTGTCGTAGCGAGTTTAAAAACTCCTCAGAATCTTTAGTCGTTATCATCTATCAACATCATGTTTTTTCTCCAATATCCTCTACCGCCTTTGAGCGAGATGCAGTGGTAATTTGGAAATTTTTCTCTATATTCGTTTAATCTATCGAGTGTAGCCTTCCCGCTATCGCAGTAAAATACAAATACACTTCCCTCAGGATATTTATTTA
Source organism: Sulfurimonadaceae bacterium (assembly GCA_026193155.1). Taxonomy (GTDB): domain Bacteria; phylum Campylobacterota; class Campylobacteria; order Campylobacterales; family Sulfurimonadaceae; genus Sulfurimonas. The sequence goes on from JAPHSI010000026.1 coordinate 1,176, forward strand.
ATTCATATGGATTATAAACGACAGAATCTGTTTTATCTATTTCAGAGAGTATCGTATCTACTAGAACTACTTCAATTCCCTCTTTTTCAAGCTTTTTTTTATTTTCTAAAAATTCTTTTTGAGTCCATTCATCAGGATAGCTCATAATCAAGCCTTTTATTTTATAATCTTAGGATAGAATTATACTATGTCTAAGAAGAATAAGAAAAATACAAAAATTAACCAAAAAATTAAAAAATATTTTGATGATGACCCTTTTGATGTCGGAATTGAAAGAGTAGAGAGTGAAACTTTAAGTGAGTTGTTTCATTATCTTGGCATCTATGAGGTGGCACATTCTAAAGATTTACTTGTAAAAACAGCTAGAATGGTTTGGAGTGAAGCTGACACGACAATTAGAAAATTAGTTTTAGAATTTTTTGCAAATAATGCAAAAATATATGTCTCAGATAAACCAAAAGAACCTGAAGAATCAAGTCTGCAAAAGATAGATGAACTTCTACAGGAATATACGGTCACAAATGATGAAGTAACTCAAATATACGGTGAATTTGCATCTCAAAAAACAAAAAAAATAACAGCCGATAAAATATACTCAAAATTGCAATATATACGTTATGAGCAAAAAATGATGGAGATTCAAAAAGAAGTAGACGGGATTTTTGATATTGATGATTCATTGGAGTTTAATGCAGACATTCATTATGTGTTATTCGGACAGAGTTTTTATAAGATTCATACATTAAATACTAAAAAGTACAGTTATTCATACCTACAAGAGAGTGACAAAGATAAACTCATAGAGGAAATAAAGGTAGATAAAGAGATAGCAAAACAAAATTATCAGAAAAAAGTAGATGATTTTATAAGCTCTATCCCAAGTCCTCATACACTTTTGAGTGATAAAGAGATAGTCGCATCTCTACGTTCATCACCTCCTAAATCTAAACAGGAATATCCATTAATTAAAGAGGATACTTTAAAGGAATTTATTTCAAAACATTTAAGTTTAATCTCTTTGGATATTCATAATGAAGAGTTAATGCTTGAAGTTGAAGAGTATATAACTCTACCCTATGCAAAAGAGCGTTTTAAATATAAACTTGACTTACATATAGAAATAAATTCTTTTTTAGAATCTGTTTGGATGGATGAAGACTTAGAGTTTGATGAGGTTTTACATGAGGCAAAAACTGAGCATGAAAAACATTTTTTAAATGAGCTTGAAGCATTAGTAGGTGAGTGTAAAAAAATAGCCAGTACATTAAAGTTAAGTGAGGAAGAGTTATATAACAAAGTCTATGAACATCTCTTAGATTTACTACCTACATCTTTAATTATAATGCCTAAAATAGCTAGAAAAGTTCAAAAGCGTTTTATTTACTCGATTCAAGGCGAGATAATAAAAGCGCAAAAACATGCTCTTTTAGCTCAAACAATACGTGATTTTAAAAATCTTTTTCCATTAGCACGTTCGATTAAAAGAAAACTAATCTTACATATCGGTCCTACAAACAGCGGTAAGACATATCAGGCGATGCAGAGTTTAAAACAAGCAGATACCGGATATTATCTAGCACCGCTTAGACTTTTAGCATTAGAGGGTTATGAGGGTCTAAAAGAAGATGGCGTAGATGTGTCTTTAATAACAGGTGAAGAGCAGATAATAGATGAAGAAGCTACACATATAAGCTCGACCATTGAGATGTTAAATTTTGAAGTAGATGTAGATGTGTGTGTGATTGATGAAGTTCAGATGATTGGTGATAGTGAGCGTGGTTGGGCTTGGGCAAATGCTATTATAGGTGCACCGGCATCTGAGATAATTATGACCGGTTCACCAAATTCTAAAGAAGCTATTGTAGCCCTTGCAAAATATCTCGGGGAAGAGTTAGAGATTATTGAGTTTGAACGTAAAAATCCTCTCAAACTTTTAAATGCTCCGACTGATGTTAAAGATGTAGAAAAAGGGAGTGCGATTATTGCTTTTTCAAGAAAAGACGTGCTTCGTTTAAAACAAAATTTTTCTAAATATTTTGATATAAGTGTTGTTTACGGAAATCTCTCTCCTGAAGTAAGACGTGAAGAAGCAAGACGTTTTCGTGAAGGTGAAACAAATTTACTTATAGCTACAGATGCTATAGCCATGGGACTGAATTTACCTATAAAAACACTTCTGTTCTCAAAAGCGATAAAGTTTGACGGAAATAACGACAGAGAACTCACAGCAAGTGAGATTCATCAAATATCAGGTCGAGCAGGAAGATATGGTTTAAACGAAGAGGGTTATGTAGGGGCTTTATATAGTGATGTTTTAAATGTTATTCATAAAAACTTTTACAAAGAAGCAAAAAAAATAGAGATACCTTTTAGAGTTATGGCAAACTTAGGACATATAGAACTTGTTGCAAATATACTCGAAGAAAAGTCCTTATTTGAGGTGTTAAAGTTTTTTGTAAAAAATATGGAATTTAACGGACCGTTTGTAGCATCTAACTTAGAAGATATGCTCGAAGCATCAAAGATTACAGATGAGTATGATTTGAATATAGCGACAAAGTATCATCTCTCATGTGCCCCTATTACTTTAAAATCGCCATATATAGTATCTGTTTTTGAAAGTTATATAAGAAAAATAGAGCAAAAGCACTCCATTGATTATATACCTCCAGAACTTATAGGAAAATATGCCAATACTACGCAGGACTTACTTTTAGCTGAAGATATGGTTAAGGAGATTTCACTTTATTTATGGCTCTCGTATAGATTTCCTGATTATTTTTTAGATCATGAAAAAGCTAGAAGATACAGAGCTACGATAAATAAGTATATTGAAAACTCTTTACATCAAAGTGGATTTGTACAATCTTGTAAAATGTGTGGAGCGGTTTTACCGCCAAATACAAAATACAATATTTGTAACTCTTGTTATAAAAAGAATTTTGGGATTAAAAACAGAAGACGTAACAGAAGGTCTTAAAAACCTCTGTTAACTTTTAAATTGGTTGATAGTAGCGTCAAGTTCTGTAGCTATCTCAACCAAGATTTTCAGTTGATTTTCAATATCTGCCGTACTTGTATTATTTGAACTTGAGAGTGCTTCAACATCATTTATGTCTATTATAATCTCTCTTACATTATTTGACATTTTCTTAGAGTTTTCCGCAGACTGACAAGCAATTTTATTTGATTCTGCAATGGCATCTGAAGTAGTATCTATTTTTTCTTCTACATCATGTGAAATCTCAGATAAGTTTTCTATTTTAGAAGCATTAGTCTGCATCTTATCACTTACGTCATTGATAGACTGAACGATTGTACTTACATTCATGTCTATCTCACTAAGACTTTTCGTTGTACGCTCAGCCAGTTTTCTAACTTCATCTGCAACAACCGCAAAACCACGACCGTGTTCACCTGCACGAGCAGCTTCAATAGCAGCATTTAGTGCAAGTAGATTTGTTTGTTCTGCAATGTCTTTTATAACATTTAGAACTTCTTTTACGCTGTCTGCATCGCTTCTTAAGCCTACGAGTTCTTGAGATAACTCATTTTCAGATTCAACAAAAGTATCAACCTCGTTTGATAGCGAACTTAGTGAATCTTTTGCAGTATTTAGTTGAACCTGAGTTTGTGCAACATTTTCCTGAGTTTCCTCAACAGCTAGAATATTTTCATGAAGAAGGTCTTCTATAGATTTCGTTTTTAAGATAGCTTTTTCTATTATCTCACTTTCTTTTTCTGTAGTAGCTTTGATGACACGGCTTGAATCTTCTATTTTTAAAGATATTTGATAGTTCTTCTCACCTAGAGTTTTTACTTCATTTACGGTAGTTTGAATCATCTCTATGAAATTATTCATCTCATTTGCAGTTTTACCAAACTCATCTGCATTTTTATGGTGAACTCTTTGTGTTAAATCTTTTTCACCGCTTACTAAATCGGCAACTCTTTGTGTTAAGTTTTTAAGTGGTATAAATATCTCTTTAGCAAAGAATACAGAAGCTCCAACAGCAAATATTAAGCCTACAATTATCATAGTTATAATCAATGTAATATTTGTTGAACTAATTTCATTGTCATTATCATCAAGAGATATTACTAAGTCCATTGCTCCAAGGACATAACCGACTTTTGCATTATAGTGACAAGTTAAACATCTCTCTTCTGCTACCATCGGTTTTATCATTCTTATTGTATGGTGGCCATTTTCCTCTTTCTCTATCAATTTGGAATTTTTATTTTCTAATACTTCTTTGATTAGGGCATCTTTTGTGTAAGGTTCTTCAGGTGCGTATACTTCATGAACAGCTTTAGACTTATAGATCTCAAGTTTTTCTATACCTTCAATATCTTGAGAGGATTTCAATGCTTGTTTTACAACTCCTGGGTCACCTATCATCATACTTGTAGTCATTGTTTGAAAAATAGATTTACTTAACATAGATAATGATTTTTGAGATGTTTTGTTTGATATGTCTTGAAGTGTATTTGACAGATAAGAGCTTATACCAAAAAGACCTAATATACTTATAAGTGATAATGAAAAAATAACTTTAGATTTAATAGTTTTAAGCATGCGTTTAATCCTTTTTTTAACTATGAATAGTACGAATAAGACTCATTATAAGACTTGTTGTCTTTGAATCATATTAAATTATGTTACCACAGTGTAACTTTATTGCTTTTGTGATTCAAAAAAGACTATTTTGTAATCAGCATAGTCTATTTTTTCACAAAAAGTATCTTCTAATGTTATATTTTTAAAGATGCTAAAAAAAGTTTTTATAACCCCACTGTGGGTAATGATAAGAATGTTTTTAAATTCTAAACTCGGCAGATATTTGAAGAAAAACTTTTCTACTCTTTTTTTAAAAAGATTTATATCCTCGCCCCCTAGCTCATCTATCCACTGCTCAAAACTCTCATATGTGATATTTTGAGTTTTACAAATATAATTATAGCTTTTTCCTTCGTTAATACCCCAGGATTTTTCTCTTAATTTATCTGTAAAAGTGATATTATCTAAGTTCTCAAAGTATTTTATACTCTCTTTTGCACGCTTTAAATCTGAACAAAACACAGCATCGTAGTTTTCATCTTTTAATTTTTCTGAGAGCTTTTTTGCCTGAATGTAGCCGTTTTTTGAAAGACCAATATCTATATGACCATTGTAGCAGCCGATATATTTTTCCTCAACTTCACAGTGGCGAACAAGTGTTAATCTCATGCAAGTCCAAATACTACGGCATTTAAAAGTACTAACTCTGTAAGCTCAATTATAAAGCCGTATATATCCCCACTCAATCCGCCGTAACGCTTTAAAAAAAACTTAGATATTATAAAAAGAGTTAGCAATGAGATTAAGACTAATTCCCAAGAGAAAAGCATTGAAAACAAAATAGTAAAAACAGCTGCAAAAATAAGTTGTGTCCTACTAAATTCATCTTTGGCTAACTTTGCCATACCGCCACCGATATAAGGAAAAAAGTATATCGCCAAAACTGCATTAAAACGTGAGAGCATCAGTATGATAGGCAAAAGGTAAAATGATTCCAGATGCATAAATGAAGATGCTTTTAAAATCAAAAATACGGCAGTTGTTATCATGCCCATCGCGCCGATATTAGGATCACTCATAACTTCGAGAGCTTTCTCTTTTTTGACGTAAAGCCCGTCAACAGTGTCTGCAAAACCATCCAGATGCAAAGCTCCGCTTAAGAGAACA
>JAPHSI010000216.1 GCA_026193155.1 Sulfurimonadaceae bacterium
ATAATATTTATATTTGGTCTTATAGTCGGGATAGTTATTATGTTGTTTAAGCCTGTTATAAACTCAAATAAAAATGAAACTTTTGACATAAAAGATGAAAAAAAGTTACTTATAAAACTTCTTCCTTATGAGAATGATAAAGAGGTGAAAGATATAATGGTTAAACTTGAGGCGAATATATACTCATCTAAAAATGAGCCTATAGATAAAAAAGTATTAAAAGAGCTTCTTAAAAGACTAGGAATATCCTAGTCAAATATATCGTGTAATTTTTTACCGTTTTGAATCTCTTTGTGTACATTTTCCCAATCATCATTTTTGATGTTAAGTTTTAAGTTTTGTAACTCTTCTTCAAATAGTTCTATAGCTTCTAATATATTTGTTTTATTTTGACGGAATATATCTTCCCACATATCAGGACTACTCTTAGCTAAACGACTCATTGAACGAAAACCACCGGCTGCAAGAGCTAAAATGTTGTGTTTATTTTCTTGATTCATAACGGTATTTGCTATAGAGTATGAGATGGCATGTGGCATATGTGATATAAATGCGGCGTGACGATCGTGTTCAGATGAACCCATAAAGTACTTTTTCATTCTTAATGAGCGAAATATTTTTTTAGATATATCTTTTTGTAAGTCACCGCTGTCTTGAAGATCACATATGACTACGACTTTATCTTCATATAAACCCTCAATAGCAGCACTTGGACCAAAATTTTCAGTACCGGTCATAGGGTGTGCCGCCACAAAGTTTTTACGAATAGAGTTTGGAATAGATTCAATTATCTTTGCTTTAGTACTTCCTAAATCTATTATTGTAGTATCTGCATCTACATCAGTCAAGTTTTTTAGAGCCGATATTACACCATCAACAGGTATGGCCAAAAATATAACATCATAATTTTTTACATCATTAAAATCAACTATCTCTTCAACCAAACCAAGCTTTAAAGCTTCACGTTGATGAGTTTCATTGTGGTCACTGCCGACTATTTTTTTTATAAAATCTAGTTTTCTTAAACTTAGTGCTAATGAGCCTCCCATTAGACCTAAACCAACTATAGCTACGTTCATATGTTTCATCTTTTATACCAATTTTAAACTTATTCGAAAGTTTACCTAATATTAACCTCATAAAAGGTAAAATCTCTTCTTATTTTTACATTTTGGATAATTTATGAAACTACTCTTAGCGATACTGCTAACTCTTTTAATTACAGAAAATATTTTTGCACAAACAATCAAGTCTATTAAGTATGAGGGTATCGTTCATATCTCAGAATCAGTTGCCCTAAGCATGTTGGATTTTGAAGTTGGTGACGAGCTTGATGAGAAAAAAATAAATGAAGCTATAAAAAAATATTTTAAACAGGGATATTTTACAGATATTCGTGCTGAAATAGAAGATGGAGAACTTAAGTTTTATTTTGTTGAAAAACCGCTTATCTCAAAAATAGAGCTTAAAGGCTATAAAGAGAATGATGAAGAGGTAAAAGATAGTATTATCCAGATAAAACGTGGTACCTTGTATGATGAGAAAAAACTTCAAGCTGCTAAAAAAAGACTTATAGATGCTATGAGTCAAGATGGAAAGATTGACTCTGTTGTCGAGATTCAAAAAGAGTATTTAGAAAACGGAAGTATAAAAGTTACTTTCATCGCAAATGAGGGTGAAGAGATAATTATCGAAAAGCTTAAATACTCAGGATTAAAAGGTATAGAAGCTGCTGAATTTGATGATGTCGTAGCAAATAAAGAACATCAATGGATGGGCTGGTTTTTTGGTCGCAACGACGGAAAGATGCAATTGCAAGATTTAGGATACGACCATCTTCGTATACGTGATTATTATATGCAAAACGGCTATTTAGATGTAAAAGTTGAACAGCCTTTTGTAAAAGCTGATTTTAACAATTATACAGCTTTTATGAGTTATGTAATAGAAGAGGGTGAAGTATATAACATAAGTGGTATTAGTATTAATCAAACCAAAAAAGTAATAGAAGATGAGAAAATAAAAGAGGTTATATCTTTAAAAACTGGTGAACCTTTTAATATTAAAACATTTCGAGAAGATTCACAAAAAATTAAAACGCTTATAGCTGATTTAGCATATGCTTTTGTTCAAGTAGTGCCTGACTTAAGAAAAAACGAAAAAGATAAGACGGTTGAAGTCGTATTTAGAGTCACACCTGGCGATAAAGTGAAAATCAGAAATGTATTGATATCAGGAAACAATAGAACTCTTGATAGGATAATAAGGCGTGAATTGTATCTTGGTCCTGGCGATATGTACTCTATGACAGATTTAACAGACTCAAGAAATTCATTGGGACGTTTAGGTTTCTTTGAAGGTCAGACTATAGAGGAAAAAAGAATAGATAATCAAACAATAGATTTGATTGTAAAAGTTAAAGAAGCACCTACTGGGAATGTACAGCTTGGTGGTGGTTATGGGTCATACGGCGGATTCTTACTAAATGTAGCTGTAAATGATAGAAATATATGGGGATCAGGAATAGACGTAGGTATAAAAGCCGAAAAGTCTGAAACCACCAAGAACTACTCTTTTAATATATCTAACTCAAGATTGAACGATAGTGACTTTAGTGGGAATTTTTCAATATTTAGATCTTCATATGACTATAACGATTACACAACAAATAGTAGCGGTGTAAACCTTGGTATGGGGCATAAATTTTCAAGACATGTTAGCGGTTATTTGGCATATGGATACTCAAGTCATGATTATGAAAATGTAAATTCAAGTATTACTACAAATCCATACTATTTTGAAGACTATGCAAAAAGTGCAGTGTCTATGAGTGTTAATTTTGATAATACAGATGATTATTATCTTCCTAGAAAAGGTTTTACATTAAGCCAAGTATTTGAAAAGGCAGGACTTGGTTCAGATGCAGATTATTTTAAATCACGTACAAAATTTAATGTTTACAAGGGATTAGAAGATTATCTTGGTTTTGACGCTATCTTTAGATACAAATCAAGGTTTTATGCTGCTGTAGATACAGGATATCTTCCTATAGCTGAGAGATTTTATATGGGTGGGCTCGGTTCTGTTCGCGGGTATAATTCTTACTCAATATCTCCTAGAATTACGCAAACTACTTCAGATGGCTTTAGTACTGAAGTTAGAACTGGTGGTAAGCAAACATTCTCGAACTCTATTGAGCTTAGTTTTCCTTTGGTAGAAAAAGCAAAAATGCGTTTAGTTACATTTGCTGACTGGGGATTTATCGGTGATGATAAGATCAATGAGTTCTCACGTGGCGGTTATGGAATGGGACTGGAATGGTTTAGCCCTGTAGGACCAATTCAGCTTATGTATGCAAATCCGCTTAATGAAAAACCTGGCGATAATACATCAGCCTTTGAATTTACAATGGGTCAAAGGTTTTAGGGTTAGTTAAATACTATCTCTAAATCTTTTAAGTCTTCTAGGTTTTTTATATCTTCTTTTGCTAAATACATTTTATTTTTAGAATTTATTATTAACTTATTATCTATAAGTTCAGCCTCAAAGTCTATATTTCTTGGTCTATGATTAAGAAGATAGATGCTTAAAGTCAATATATAACTAAGCGTGTTTAGAGTATTTGTATCTGGTAAAAGTACCTGATATTTTTCTATATGCGCAGTTGATGGTAGTTTTCTTTTTGCATATCTTACAAGTGTAGATATTAAGACCATTTGTTTTTGTGTAAAGCCATATTCTAAAGAACTTTGAATAAGGTAGTAGCTGTGCCTATTTTGAGCAAATTGATGAATACTTCCGCCTGAGGGGTATAGTTTAGCTGCTATAGCTAAATCTCCTCTATATATAGCATCTAAGCTAAATTTATTTTGTAATATATCAAAAAGTTTTTTTGAGAGTTTATTTAAGTTGTTTGAATACTCTTTGTCACTTACATGTGCATCTAATATATGTCTCACTGAGGTATTATAATTTTGTGGTAGTTTGTGTTTTGATGTACGTAGTAAATCACTTAAAAATACACCTTCTCTGACACCAACACCACTCGCTATAAGTTCATTAATACTAAGTTTCTCAATTACTCTTTGAAGTATCAAAGAACCAGGTTTTATAATATCAAATCTATTTTCTTTTATATTTAAGTTACATAGTTCATCTTCATTGGCATTAAGTACTGCTTTTAGAAACAACTTGAACTCATCAGATTTACATTCATATGCATGAAGTTTCCTTAATGGAAATTTTTCTTGTTTCATAATAGCAGTAGTTATTGCACGAAATGTACCACCTATACCTATGAGCTTAGAAGCCTTTAGCTCATTTAAAACCTCAAGTTTTTTATCTATGTACTTTTTTGCACCATCAACATCATTTTTGTCAAAAAACAACTCTTTTAATCTTACTGTACCTAAATCAATAGATATAGTGTCTGTTACATTCTTTTTGTTTATATATGCAAATTCAGTTGAACCGCCGCCAATATCTATTGTAAGTGAGTTATTTAATACCGGAAGTAGATTTGCACATGCTATACCACCAAGATACGCTTCTCGTTCACCATCTATAGTTTTAATATTTAGTTTAAGCTTATCTCTAACAAGCTTTATAAAATCATATTTGTTTGGAGCATCACGAAGAGCAGATGTAGCTACACATAATGTTTTTCTAGCTTTGAATGATGAGATTATATTTACAAAATCAGCTAGTGCATTAAATGTTCTATCTATCGCTTCAGGTTGTAAATTTCCATTGTTCTGATAAGCATTTTGTGAAAGTCGAACCTTACTTTTAGATTCGTATAAAAGATGAAAGGCAAAGCGGCTTGTTCTTTCATAAATAACCATTCTAACGGAGTTAGAACCGATATCTATTACAGCTACTCGCTTTGCCAAGTTTTATTCTTCTTCTTTTAAAAGAGTCTTATATTTAAACTGAAGTTCTGTTATTGACTCTACATTGTCTTTATCTAAAACAATACAATCAACAGGGCATACAGATATACAAGCAGGTTCGTCATATACCTCTACACATTCAGTACATCTATCGGAGTCTATAAAGTATATAGGGTCACCCTCTTCAATAGCCTCAGTCGGACATTCTTCTCTACAAGCATCACAAGCTATACACTCATCATTTATCATTAAAGCCATTTAAAAACCTTGTATTTATAATCATTAATTTTTATTAATCAGATTTATATCAAATTAAAGCTTTAAGTTATCTTTTGCTAGGAATTATACATGATAACTTTGAGTTTATTTGCAAACAAGCTACTGCTCCACTTACTCCATCTGTTCTATTTTTTATGTTTATTCTTGCTCCTAGTGCGTCAGCTCCACTTTTAGCTAAAAACAGACCCAGACCTACACCGCTTTTATTACCTTGACGCTTAAACGGTGCAAATAGGTCAACACTCTCATCTATACCGCAACCCTCGTCAATCACTTCTATCAATAAGCCATAATCATCCTGAGAACTTTTTATATATACTTTCTTATCTTTTGGTGTAAACTTTAGTGCATTTTGTAAAAAGTTCTGAACTATTTGGTTTAGTAATCCAACTTGTATCATCGCCATAAATCCATTAGGTTTAAAATCCATGATAAGCTCTTTACCTTCATTCTCAGCTATAAGTTTAAAATCATTTGCTTTGTTCTTTAAAAATGCTATAACATCTACTTTTACTGGTTTTTCAAGTTGTGCACCCTCTTGACGACCGATATTTAGAATGTTTGATACGATAATATTCATGTCATCTACAGCTTTGTTAGTCGTTTCTATAGCTTCTATATATTCTTCGGGTGAGCGTTTTTTGATTAATGTTACTTGATTTTTTAATTTTATTACTGCAAGTGGTGTTTTCATCTCATGTGCAGTACCTATAAAAAGTTCTTTTTGATACTTTACAAAATTTTGAATACGTAGTATAAGATGATTAAGTGTCTCACCTAATGCTTCAAACTCTTCTGGAAGTTCTTCAACCTTTACAGGTCTCATAAGGTGTTCGTTCATATTTGATAGCTTATATGAGAGTGATTTAATAGGTTTTGTCAACATCTTAGAGAGGGTAACTGCATATATGATTACAAGTCCGAAACCTACTATATTTATAACAAGTATGTATTTTAATATTTTATCTAAAAGTCTTTTTGTTGGGGTTATCTCTTTCGTGATTTTTAAGTAGCTAAAGTCATCAATGTTAAATGGATATATCAATGTTAAAAATGTATGGTTGTCTTCTGTGTTTTCATATAAATCAACTCCGTTTTCAGAATATTTTTTTAAGTGTATAACTCCTACTGTAAGATTTAAGTAGGAGTCTGTTGAGTCCGTTGCTAATTCTATTATAGATCTGTTTGAAGATATATTTTTTGCATATAATAAAAGTTCACTACGTTTCTCATCATATATAGATTTTTCAATATAAAAGTATAAAAAAGATGAAAAAACAAATATCAATAAAATTGAAGCAACAATAAGTTGTAGTAAGAAGTTTCTTCTGATACTGTTTGAGAACATATAATATCCATGAATTAAGATATTTTATTATATCTAAAAGAGAGAAAAGATTATTTATTTAAGTGTGGTGGAAATTAAAAAAAATATGTAAAGGGAAAATATATCCCCTTTACTGAGAGTTAGTTTATTTCTTTAGGAAAACAAAAACGGTATCCACGACGACGAACAGTCTCAATCGTTGTAATTCCAAGTGGTTTATCCATTTTTTGACGAATTTGGTTGATAGCAACCTCAATAACGTTTGGAGTAACTAGTTCCGGCTCTTCCCAGATAGCATCTAAAAGTTGTTCTTTTGATACAATTTGGTCACGGTGACGAGCTAAGTGAGTTAATACTTCAAAAGGTTTACCTTTAAGTTCAATCTCTTGCTCTTTATAGTTGATTTTTTCCTCTTCAGGATTAATAGTTAAATCTTCTATTTCAATTATGTTACTTCCACCAAAACGTAAGCGTGCTTCAAGACGAGCTACAAGTACATCAAAGTCGAAAGGTTTACGGATATAATCATCTGCACCAGCTCTTAGAGCTTCTATTTCGCTGTCATTATCATCACGAGCAGATAATACAACTACAGCAGTTTTTGGTGTATTTGTTTTAATATCCCCTATAATATCAACTGAATTTCCATCCGGAAGCATCCAATCCATTAAAACTAAATCGTAATTACGAATATCTAAATAGTATTCACCATCTTTTAAAGTCTCTGTAACATCACTTTGGTAACCAAACTCTTTTAGTCCCTCTGCTAACATTTTGTTTAGAGTAACTTCGTCTTCTATAATTAATATACGCATATATATTTTTCCTATTAAATGAAAATTTGGTGGAATTGTAGCATAAAAATAGCTTAGTTTAAAGTATTTTTAATAATTCGTCAAAGTTTTCTTTAAATTTTGCGTAAAAATTTGTCGCTTACGGCAACGCTGCAGTCAGCTAAAATAGAGGGTTTGGAGATTTTTAATACATATGAGTTTATTAGTGGAAATTCTTTTAAAATTTCTGATTTTAAACTTAAAATAGCGTCTTCTATAAGCTTAAATTTAGAAAAAATCATAGTTTTTTTGATTAAATCTACGATTTCTACATAGTTTATATACTCGTTTTTAAACTCATATTCACATTCAAAATTTATGATTACATCTTGCTCTTGAATGCGTTCATGTTCTAAAATTCCAATTATACATTGAAACTTTAGATCTTCTATATGAATCTTCATATTTTATATAACTCTTTTCTCTTCACCTTTGAACAGACGAACAAAGTTAGGTATATGTTTATAAAAAAGTATAAATGCTATTATTAATACAGGGGCATGAGCCATCTCGGGCTTTAGTATAAAACTAGCAACTACTAAGGCTAAAAGTGCAGTCATAGACGATAGTGAAGATATACGGATAACTTTTGCACCTATTGCCCATACTACTAAAGCTATAATTGTCTCTATAGGAAGCATAACCATCATAACACCCATTCCTGTTGCTACACCTTTACCGCCTTCAAAGTTTAGGTAAGGAGAAAAACAGTGTCCTATTACAGCGAGTACCGCTATACCCCAAAGTGTAGCTTCACTTAATCCTACAGCCATAGCAATAAGTAAAACAACTATACCTTTTAGTGCATCTAAGGCCAAAGTTGCGGCTCCCAGTTTTTTTGCGAGTGTTGGGTTACTCTCTTTTACAACACGCAGAACATTTGTTGCACCTATACTTCCGCTTCCGCTTGCTTTAACGTCAACACCGGCAAACCATTTAGCTAAAAGTAATCCAAAAGGGATTCCGCCTGCAAGATAGGCTAGGATAAAAAATTGTACATTTGTGTTATTTAAAAATTCCATAATTGTCCTAAAAATAAATTAAGTAATTTTACTTAAATCTTAATAATATATAGATAAAATGATATAAATAATGAAGGGTGGCGATATGGTAGACTTTTTTATAAAACTTTTCAAAACATTTAATTCCTCACAAACACCGTGGCAAATGTCCTTAGCTATTACACTTGGAATGGCCATTGGATTAACACCATTTTCAGGCTGGCAGAGTGTAATAATAGTTTTATTCGCATTGGTAATAAATATACATATAGGTTTATTTATAGTCTCAAGTGGTTTTTTTGCAGGTATTGCATATATTTTAGATCCAACATTTGAGTCACTCGGATATTATATATTAACAAATTCAAGTTTTCAGGATATTTTTACACAATTTTATAATTTATCTTTTATGAGAATGACTTATTTTAACAACACTTTAGTAATCGGCTCATCCATTATTGCTTTTTCTTTACTTATACCTATGTATTTTATATTAAATTCTTTAGTGTATATCTATAGGGATAAGATAGCGGCAGTTTTGCAAAACTATACAATATTTAAAACCCTAGGTATTGAAGTAAGTGATAAAAAAGATAAGTTACTTAGAGTTTGGGGTATTGGACTTTTTATTATTATAACGGCTATATGCATAGTTTTTGTTTTATTTTTCTTAGATCCTTTGGCAAAAAAGACATTGCAAAGTTTTATTAGTAAAACCACAAATAAAAATGTACATATAAAAAATGTAAATGTGTCTTTGAAAAATGGTACTTTGGATATAAATGATTTAAATATATTTAAAAATGGAGTTAGTTCATTTAATGCCAGAGAGATTAGTGCAAAGATAGATTTTAATCAACTTTTATTTAATCGTTATCATATTATGAACTTAGAAATAAAAGGTATGGAATTCAATCAAGCTACAGATGCAAAAGTAAAAGTAGAAAAAAAAGGAACAAAAGAACATACTGATTCCAAAATGACTAGTTTTAATTTTGATACTTCATCAATAATAAAGCCGCAAGAACTTATATCAAATATGGAATTAAGTTCAAGCAAAAATTATAAAAAAGCACTAAATGATTTTGAAGGTATTGAGAATAAATATAAAAATGCGATTGAGAATGATTTCTCAAAAGAGGAACTTGAAAATATAAAATCAGAAATAGATAAAATAAAGCTACAACTAAAAGAAATTAAAAAGATTAAAAAACTTAAGTTGACGCATCTTGAACTTATATCAAACTCTTTAGATGATATTGAAAAATTAAGAAAAAAGCTTAAAGAAAAAAGAAAAAAATTAAAACAACTAAAACAAGAGTTTAAAGAAGATAAAAAATCATTAATTAACTTTTCAAATGATATTATAAAAGGTGCCAATACAGATTATGAAAATTTATCTCAAAACTATAGGTTTAACAAAGAGGGTGGAGTAAATGTAGTTGGTGTTCTTTTTGGTAAAAGTATAAAAGAATATCTTTCATCATTTTTAACTTATTATGAACTTATAAAACCTTATTTAAAAAAAGAGCAAGAACTTGCTTCGCCAAAAAGAGGAGAAGGCAGGTGGATAAGATATAAAGAGTTAAACTCACAAGTAGATGTATTAGTTAAAAATATAGATATAGATGGTTTATATGAATCGAATAAATTTATAGCTAATATTAAAAATGCAAGTTCTAATCAGATACTTTTAAATATGCCTATAGTATTAAAGATAAAGAGTGAAGGAAAATTATCTAAAAATATTGATTTTGGTCTTGCAAAACTTAAAAGTGCCAACTATATTATAGATGCAGAGGCTAAAACACTTGATTATGATACCATTAGTGCAGATGCAAAAATGAATTATTTTAAAACTAAATTCTCAAGTGAAAAACTAAAAAGTATAAAAGAATTTTATATAGATATTAAGTTAAG
>JAPHSI010000114.1 GCA_026193155.1 Sulfurimonadaceae bacterium
AATTATCCCTCCGCCAAAATCACCTATGTTTCTGGCTAAGCCTTTATAAACGGAATCATGAGAGTTTACATATAAAACTTTAGAGTTTTTATCTATATCGACTCCAAACTTTTTTTTAAGTTCATACTTTGTTAAAAGTGTAGCAGCAAATGCTTTTGGAGCAGGAAATAAAAAGGTCGAACCTTGAATGTTTTTCTTGTTTAAGAGCATGTTTTTAGTACCTAAAACTATGCCTTGAATCAGTTTTTTAGATCTGGCTACAGCGTTATAGCCTTTTAATTTATTTGCTATAACAAAGTGGTAAGGACTCATATAAGCTATATCATATTTTCCGTCGTATAGTTCTTTTTCAAATTTCGGTATGGAAGATTCGGTTTTAAAAATTACGTTATAACCAGTAAGAGCAGACAACTCTTTTGTTATGGGGAGCCATTTTTTTAAAAGTACATGAGGACTCTGTTGAGGTACTACGCCAAATACGATATTTTTAGCATAAATGTTCACATAAATAAATACAAAAAATAGTAATATAAGCTTCATCTTACACCCCTTTTATACACTTGTATATCCATTATGATATATAAGTGTAGATTAAGTAAAGCTTATATGTCTTTTTGTAGGATTAATCCGTTATGTAACTACAACAGTAGTCTGTCACTGTTTTTATCTTTAAATCAAAGCTGGAGTTTGCAGGTACGTTAAAGCTCTCTGGCGTATTTAGTTTTTTAAACTCAGTCTCACCCGGAAGTCTTATCTCAAGTTCACCGCTCATCATCTCCATAATCTCAGCTTCATTTGTATCAAATGTATATTCACCCGGTTGCATTACGCCTAAAGTTTGTTTACTACCGTCTTGTAAAAAAATTGTACGACTATTCACTTTTCCGTCAAAGTAGATGTTTGCTTCTTTAATCATTGATATATTTTCTAATTTTGTCATTTTTTATCCTTATTGTATTACGCTAAGTACGATTTCCTTAGCTTCTTTTTGAATTGTAGCTAAATGTTCACGAGATACAAAACTCTCGGCATAGATTTTGTAAATATCTTCAGTTCCAGAAGGTCTTGCTGCAAACCAACCGTTTTTAGTTACAACTTTTAATCCACCTATAGCTTTGTCATTTCCCTTAGCATTTGTGAAAATGTCTATAATATCTTCACCTGCTAAAGTTTTTGATGTTATATCGCTTGGACTCAGTTTTTTTAGTTTTGTTTTTTGAGTACTTGTTGCAGGTGCATCGCTTCTCTCATAATAAGCTTTGCCGAATTTTTCTTCAAGTTCTTTATATATTTGAGACGGGTCTTTTTTTAGTTTTGCCGTTATCTCATATGCTAAGAGGTTTAATATGATTCCGTCTTTGTCATTAGAGAATTCGCTACCGTTTTTTCTTAAAAACGAAGCTCCAGCACTCTCTTCACCGCCAAAACCAAGTTGTCCGTTTTTAAGTCCATCCACAAACCACTTAAACCCGACAGGCACTTCAAAAACTTCTTTGTTAATTGACTCAGCCACACGGTCTATCATAGAACTCGACACTAAAGTTTTTCCTATTTTTAAACCTTTACTCCAGCCCTCACGGTTTTGAAAAAGATACCATATAGCAACTGAGAGGTAATGGTTTGGATTCATAAGTCCCGCTTTTGTAACGATGCCGTGTCTGTCAAAATCAGGATCGTTTGCAAAAGCTAAGTCATATTTGTCTTTTAGTGAGATTAGTGAACTCATAGCATAAGGAGATGAACAATCCATTCTAACTTTTCCGTCATGGTCACACGACATAAAACTGAATGTTTTATCAACCTTGTCGTTTACAATATCAAGTTCAAGTCCGTATATCTCGTTGATTTTTTTATATACCTCTATACCTGAGCCGCCAAGCGGGTCTACACCAACTTTTAATTTGCTGTCCTGAAGCAGTTTCATATCTACAATTTCATCAAGTGCTTTTACATAAGGTGAAATAAAATCAAATACTATCGCTTTACTTACGGCAGTTTTTTCATCTACTGTTTTTACGCCTTCAAGATTATTAGCTATATACTCATTGGCTTTTGTTTCTATTATACTTGTAACGTCTGTATCAGCCGGACCGCCGTGAGGTGCGTTATATTTAAAACCGCCATCCTCAGGAGGGTTATGTGAAGGTGTTATAACAACACCGTCACAAGATTTTTTATCTGATTTATTAGCCTCTATTACTGTAAAAGATAGAACAGGTGTCGGAGTATAACCACCATCTTTTGCAATAGCACACTCAATGCCATTAGCGATAAAAACTCTAAGCGCAGTAAGCTCGGCAGGGCTTGAGAGGGCATGGGTATCTTTTGCTAAAAAAAGAGTACCATCTATATTGTTCTCTTTTCTGTAGTCACTTAGGGCTTGAGAAATTGCTAAAATATGAGTTTCGTTAAAAGAGTTTTTAAATGAACAACCACGATGCCCAGATGTTCCAAATACAACTTTTTGTTCTTGAATATTTGCATCTGGTTTATTTTTATAATATGCATCTATAAGTGCATCTACATCTATTAAATCGTTTTTATCTACTATCTTTCCTGCTTTTGCATCCGCCAAAGGTATTCTCCTAAAAAAATTGTGCAATTATACCAAAAGGAGTAAATATTGTTTTTATTTAACAAATTTGTTTTATGACAAACTTATAAAAAAAGTTGTATTCTTCTTAGATGTACAAAAAATATATATACACTTTATTCTTACTATTTCTTGCTTTTCTGATGCTCTCAAATGAGAATGCAAAAGAGATTATTGCAGGGATTACCATTTTTTTAATAGGTATGGTGTTTATGGAGGATGGTTTTAAGCTTTTTAGCGGAGGCATCTTGGAGGGTATATTAAAAAAAAGTACATCGAATTTATTTAAATCTATTTTTTCTGGATTCCTGGCAACATCTGTAGTTCAAAGCTCGTCTCTTCTTACGATAATAGTTATCTCATTTTTAAGTGCAGAATTAATTTCTCTAAGTGGAGCAGTCGGTGTGATATTTGGCTCGAACATAGGTACTACTACAACCGCATGGATTGTATCAAGTTTTGGAGTAAAGATAGATATAGCAAAATATGCCTTGCCAATGATAAGTTTTGGTGTAATATTTGGTTTTAATAAAGACAAAACATACAAGGGACTTGGAAGCGTTCTTTTGGGGCTCGGGTTTGTTTTTTTAGGCATAGCCTATATGAAAAGCGGATTTGAATCGCTTAAAGAAGCTATAGACTTGGCGTCTTTGGCGATTGAAGGTTATTTAGGAGTTATTGTATATGTACTAATAGGCGCAATTGCTACAATCATAATTCAGTCAAGCTCTGCTACTATGGCATTAATCATAACAGCTTTAGCTGTAAATCAAATAGAATACTATAATGCTCTCTCTCTCGCCATAGGTGCAAATATAGGTACTACTGTTACTGCAATAATAGGATCTTTTAACTCAAATAACAATGCAAAAAGGTTAGCAGTTGCACATCTCATTTTTAATATTGTTACTGCTTTTGTAGCTATAGTTTTTTTATATCAACTTGCTGATTTTGTTCAGTATTTCTCTTTAAAAATTGGTATATCAAAAGATGATTACATATTACAACTTGCACTTTTTCATACTATTTTTAATGTTTTGGGAGTAGTGTTAGTTGCTCCATTTACAAAATATTTAGTGAAATATCTTTTATCCATATTTAAAGAAGTTGATACAGATGCAAAGGCCAAGTATTTGGATAAGGCTGTTATAAATTCACCTGAAGCAGCACTGAGTGCCGTAAGAAAAGAGGTAGAGCATCTATATGACAATTCTGTTGAAGTTATTTCTCATGCACTTTCCCTTCATCGTCATAAATATATAGGTTGTGATGATATTATGTGTGTGATTCAAGAATCAACAACCAAAATAGATACAAATATTGACGAGTATTATGAAAAAAACATTAAAGGTTTATATAGTGAAATACTTTATTATTCTACACTTGCACAAGAGGGTATGGATAGTGAACAAAAAGATGAGGTATATAGATTAAAAACATCTTGCAGAGATATAGTTGAAGCTATTAAAGGTGTTAAAGAGTTGCAAAAAAATTTAGACAGGTATCTTAGAGGGAAAAATGATTATGTTAGAAGTGAATATAATAATTTAAGAAAAAATATTGCTAAAACAATAGATACCATCTATACAATTCGCTCAACTGAAGATGATTTAGACAGTATTTCTAAAGTTAAAATTTTAAAAGAGGAGATTGGAGAGTTAGACTATATTCAAAACGGAAAAATT
Organism: Sulfurimonadaceae bacterium; assembly: GCA_026193155.1. GTDB lineage: Bacteria > Campylobacterota > Campylobacteria > Campylobacterales > Sulfurimonadaceae > Sulfurimonas. The sequence goes on from JAPHSI010000114.1 coordinate 4,279, forward strand.
GATTCACTTATTCGTGAAGATAAGATTGATTCTAAATCAGCTACATCATTGATAAATGATAATGCTTTTACATACGACATAGTTATGAATCTCATAGAGTCAGCTATTACTTTATGGATAAAAGATAAAGATATCAGAACACTAGGAAGGAGCGCATAATGGGTATAGAAAAACTTTTTAAAAAAGTTGAGAAGTTTTTTGCAATGGATAAAGAGTTGCAAAATCAAAAACAAGAGAAAAAAGAAAAACTGAGAGTTGCCCTTGAAGAGAAGATTGAATCATTAAAACAAAAAATCAATGAGAGTGATGATAAAATTAAAAAACAAGAACACAAAAAGCAAATAGAATTGATGAGGGGCTTTTTAGAAGAGTTAAAATAGAATTTTGCTATATTCATGCAATGTTAAATGTGTATAATATGACAAAGCACGCTAAAACATAAAAAAAGTTTTAGGTATAAAAAGGAAAGTATAAATGCCAAAGCAAGCAAAACTAGATAAAGAAGCGCTAGATTACCATCAGTTTCCAAAACCTGGAAAAATATCTGTTGAGGTTACAAAACCCGTTAAAACACAAAAAGATTTGTCTTTGGCATATACTCCGGGTGTAGCAGTCCCATGTTTAAAAATTGCAGAAAACCCTTCAGATGCATATAAATATACTGCAAAGAAAAATCTGGTAGCCGTTATATCAAACGGTACGGCAGTGCTTGGTCTTGGAAATATCGGAGCACTTGCATCTAAGCCGGTTATGGAAGGTAAAGGGGTGCTCTTTAAAAGTTTCTCGGCAATTGACAGTTTTGATATAGAGGTAGATACTGAAAATGTAGATAGATTTTGTTCAGTAGTATCTGCAATTGCTCCTACTTTTGGGGGTATAAATTTAGAAGACATTAAAGCACCCGAGTGTTTTGAAATTGAAAAACGTCTTGTTGAAGAGTTGGATATTCCCGTTATGCATGATGATCAGCACGGAACGGCAGTTATATCGGCTGCAGGGATAATAAATGCAAGTAAGATAGCGGGAAAATACATGGAGCATCTAAAAATAGTCATTGTCGGTGCGGGTGCGGCTGCCATATCTTGTGCAAGACTGTATCGTGAACTTGGAGCGGATGAGATTTATATGCTTGACTCTCGCGGATTGATTCATGAGGGAAGAAGTGATTTGAATCATTACAAAAGAGAATTTGCTTGTGAGTGTTGGATGGAGCATAAAGAGATTTTTCAAAATGCAGATATTGTAGTAGGTCTTTCACAACCCGGTACTTTTGGTGTTGAAGATATTAAACTTATGGACAAAAACCCAATTATTTTTGCACTCTCAAACCCGACTCCTGAAGTTTTTCCTGATGAAGTAAAGGCAGTAAGACCTGATGCTATTGTGGCAACTGGAAGAAGTGACTTTGATAATCAGGTAAATAATGTACTTGGATTTCCGTTTATCTTCAGAGGTGCTATGGATGTTCAGGCAAAAGAGATAAATACCCAGATGAAACTTGCAGCTTCAAAAGCCTTGGCACTTTTAACAAAAGAGCCGGTTCCTGAGTATCTAAATGAGATATACGGTAAAAAACTTGAGTTTGGAAAAGACTATATAATCCCAAAACCGTTTGATAAAAGACTGATTGTTGAGGTGTCTTCTGCTGTTGCACAGGCTGCTATAGAGAGTGGTTCGTCACCGCTAAAAGATTTTGATATGGATGCTTACAGAGCTGAACTTGCTACTCTTTTAGAAGAGTAGTTTGTGTTAAGAGTCTATTTTATTATAAAATGATTTTAGTCCGAGTTGTGCTTTTTTATCAAAATTATATGAGATATATTTAAGATAGTTTAGTATGTCTTTTTGTGCTATGTTTGTTCTTTTTGAGGCTTGATCAAGTATATAGTTTGGTATCTTTATAGGTTTTTTTAAAAAGTTTTTTTCTATATTTCTATAAATTTTTTTATCCTTGTGAAAACATAACAGTGCAAATACAAACGGTAAATTATATTTTTCATTCCACATTTTTGCCAAGTCTATATGTTCACCGCCACTTAAAAAATATCTAAGTGCTTTATCCCCTATTAATACTTCGCCGTTAAGTGCAAGTACATCTGCTAAAACATTTGAAGTAGCAGATTCGACATCTTTTTTATCTACTTTATTTGGAATTATTATTACACTTTGAACCTCTTTTTTTGCAATAATTCCCAAGTTTACATTTTGAAATTTTTTAGCACGGATACTTGATATAAATGCCGCATCTACACGGCGAGTCAAAAATTTTTCATTTACAACAGCGGGTACACCACCATAGTAACGCATACTCATTTTTTGCTGATTACTTTTAGTAAAACGCTTCATAAATACATGAAAAGGTAACAAATTTAAATACTCTATTTTTCCAAAAACCATGGCGAAATTATACTAGATTTAACTTATCTTAGTATAATCACTTTAAGAAAATTAGTATAAACGGAATAAAATAGATGGTAAGAATAGAATTTTTAGGTCCAATACAAAAAGAACCATTAGAGTTAGAGATAACAAACTTAAAAGAACTAGCAACTATATTACAAGAAACACAAGAGATGAGAGAGTGGTTGGAAAATTCAGCTGTAGCAGTAAATGATAACTTGGTATCTTCACTTGACACCGAGCTAAAAGATGGGGATAAAGTATCTTTACTCCCTCCTGTATGCGGTGGATGATATGTTAGAGTTATATGATGGAAGTTTGGATGTACCTAGCATATTAGAGAGATGGTACAAAGAGGAAGAAAAAAGTAATTACGGTGCATATATTCCATTTATCGGTACTATCCGTGATGAAGATGATATAGACGGTCTTAGTTTTGATGTGTATGAGCCTATTTTAGAGTCTTGGTATAACGCGTGGGTACAAAAAGCAAAAGAGAAGGGTGCAATCATAAAAATGGCACATTCTCGTGGCGATGTTATGCTTCACGAATCATCTTACATAGCTGCTGTTTTTTCACCAAAACGTAGAGTCGCCTTAGAGTTTATAGATGAGTTTGTAGAGGATTTTAAAGCGTCTGCCCCGATATGGAAGTATGATTTAAAAGATGGAAAAAGGATCTACGCAAAAGATCGCTCAACTGCAATAAAAGGGAGTGGATTATTATCATGAGTTTATTAAGTTATGAAACAAGCCAAAACATGCTTTCTTTACTAAAAGTAAACAGTTCTAAAACTCAAAACCTTCCTCTAAGTGCATCTTTGGGCAGAATACTGGCTGAAGATATTGTTGCAAAATATAACGACCCGCAATTTCCTACTGCATCTATGGACGGTTACGCTATTAAATATGCAGACCAGGATTTGGAGAGTATCACGATTCTTGGAGATAATCCTGCCGGAAAAAATGAAACAAGAGTTGTAAATAAGGGTGAATGTATTAAAACTTTCACAGGTTCAAAAATGCCTGAAGGTGCTGATACTTTAATTCAAATAGAGAATGTATCTGTAAATGGAAACAAAATATCTATTGATGAAAGAGTAGCTCTTAACTCATCAGTCCGTCCTGTCGGAGAAGGGTATAAAGCCGGAGATGTGCTTATAAAAAAAGGTACAAAGATAGGTTTTGCCGAAATCGGTGTTATGGCGGCACTTAATAAAGTGATGGTTAAAGTAGCACTAAAACCACGTGTCGGTGTTATCTCAACAGG
>JAPHSI010000105.1 GCA_026193155.1 Sulfurimonadaceae bacterium
GGATGAAAATTATAGGGCGTTGGTACAAAAAGAGTTAGATAAGTTAGAAAATGAATGATTTTTTACCATGACTCCTGAACTACTGTTTTTCCATCTTTATCTTTTTGTATAACAAACTGGATTTTTCTTGAATCCTCTAAAAATGTGTGAACTTCATGTATTATTTTGCCAACCACTTCATCTAATTCGTTTTTAATAGAATAATAATAAATTTCTGTCTTTGCCATGTTCTTCTTACTTTTTGATTTATCATGTTTCAATTCTTCTCCAAGATTGAGTTTTATTTTTTTTAGCATAGTTTCCTCTCTCAATTATGTAAATCCGTTTTATGTCAATATTTTATCACAAATAATCAAAATAAATAAATAATGTTAATAATAAATATAAATTTTGTGATATTTGTGTGTTTTAGTACTAAAAAGAAAGTTGATATTTTAAGTAGTAAGTTTTATTTTCCTGATTCATTATCCCAAAAGTAAAAAGGTTGTAATCATTAAGAGTGTAGTTAAATGCTAATGATGAAAAGGCATCATTTTTATCAAAACTATCTATGTACATAACAGAACTGTCTAAAAATATATTAAACGCATATGAAAGACTAGCACCTGCATAAAACTTCGATGATGTCATGTTAGAGAGTATATCGGATTTGAGATTTGATAGCATCTGCATGTAAGTAAACTCTTTTGAGCTGTAAAGGCTCTCAAAAGTAAGGTTTATACCGTTAACAAAACCATAGTCAGCTCCAAGTATCGCTTGAAAATACTCAACATCATTCTCAAGTACCAGATCAGACTTCATATATGCACCCTCACTTCTAATTTCAACTCCGGTGTCAAACAAGTTTGCTTCTATCTCGTAACCTAGCATTTGAGTGTCATTGCTGTAAATTATATCTAATGCTAAATCTGCAAAGTCTAAAAATGTTTTATATCTAAGCGCGTACTTTAGAGTTTCATCCTCTTTTATTGAACTCACTACATGTATATCTGTTGTGTCGTCTATATGTCTAGTATAAATTAAAGCCATGACTCCGAAGGTCTCATCCGCTTCGATTGCGTAGATGTTTTTAGGATTGAAAATATTCGTAGGATTCCAGAATCTTCCTACTCCCATAGTTATGTTTTGAAGTCCAATACTTATACGGTTATTATCATCTTCATAACCTCCGAAAAATCTATAAAGTTTTGTATATGAAGTTCCGTACGAATAATTATTGAATGAGCTTCGAGTAGAATATGGTGTATCTGATTTAACTTTAGACAATAAGTCAAATTCTTCAGAGTTGGTGTAACTTTTTCCATAGTAGTTTATGCCATCAGCTATAAGTGTCGTAAAATATGCATCATTTTTGTAGTTGATATTTAATCGGAGTCTGTTATAGTTATAGCTGTGCCTATCATCTATTTGTATATTTGAATTTTCTACTTTATAGTCTAAGTCTGCATATAAAAAGGAATATATAAATAGTAAGAATATTATAGGTGTTTTCATTTTAACAATACACTATCTGATTACGTCCGTTTTGTTTTGCTTTATAGAGTCTTGTATCTGCCAAATCAAAAAACTTTGTCTGATTATCGATTTTAGTTGGAACCATACAAGCCAGACCGATGCTTAAAGTAAGATATTCCGAAACTTCTGACGATTGGTGTTTTATCTGTTTTGATAAAAGATCAGAAGAGATTCTTTGTGCAATGTTTAAAGCCTCTATTTCTTGAATTTTATGAAGTATAACTACAAACTCTTCCCCTCCGTATCTGGCTGCCAAGTCCAACTCGGAACGGGTGTTCTTCTCAAGTATTTTTGCAATCTCCAATATACATTCATCACCCTTTAAATGCCCGTAAGAATCATTATATTGTTTAAAGAAATCAATATCTATTACAAGTATAGATATGGGTTGTTTACATTTATAGTGCCACTCCCATGATTTTGTTAAAAATTTGTTCATAGAACGTCTGTTATGGATTTGTGATAGTTCATCTATTTCCGATAAAAGTATTAACTTCTTATTTGCAATTTGAAGTTCATCCACAAGTTGTTCATTTGCATACCTTAACTCCAAGGACCTTGTTAGATGGTTATGATATTTTAAAGATGTAACATACATGAGGATAATATATACTGTTATTAAAAAAACAAGTTCATAAAAGAGTTCATTACTTTGTCTGAGTATTGTATACATCAGCATCAGTACTGGCGGAAGATAAAAAGCTACATATGATATAAAAACAGGTGAATTTGAATTAAATGCACCCGCTATAATACCTGTATATATGATAAATAGAGCTACTTGATGTGTTGAAGGCCATGATGGATCTAGAAATAAAGCTAGACTACCCCAAACAATACCAGATATAAATGTTGATATTATATATTTGTTTTTCCATTTTTCTATATTAAAGTTGTTTACGGATATTTTTTTAAATTTACTTACATAAAATAATCTGATTATGTATATGACTACGTTTGCACAAAACCAGATTAAAAGATTTTGATGGTTTATTACATCCCAGTATATTAAAACGACAATTAATGATGAAAATATTCCAAGAAGTTGTATAATACGTCCTTGCGCGTATAATAGACGTACTTGTTCTCTTTGAACTTCTATACTTGGCTTTATAGGGAGTAAATTCATATTTTGACTTTTGACCTTTTTATGACATTATAACATCTTATAATTCCAAAATTTTTCCATTATCAAGTTTTATAACTTTATCAACTGCATTTACTACCATCTCATCATGGGTTGCAAAGACAATGGTGATTTTTTCTTTTTGATTAAGTTCTCGCATCATATCCATAAGTGCCTTGGAATTTTTAGAATCCAGGTTTGCAGTAGGCTCGTCTGCCAAAATTATTTTTGGTTTAGAAGCAACTGCACGTGCGACCGCAATACGTTGTTGTTGTCCACCGCTTAGGCGAGATGGCAGATAATCAAGTTTATCCTCTATTTGTAATATATTAGCTAACTCGTTTACTCTTGAGTCTATAATCTTATCATCGATGTCTTGCATCTTCATTATAAATGCAATATTTTCTCTTACATTTAGTGCCGGTATAAGGTTGTAAGCTTGAAAAAGAAAACCAATCTCATTTAGACGTATCTCTGTTTTTGATTTTGCATCTATGTTGTCTAAAACTCCTATTGCATTTAAGAGTGAAAAAAGAGATAACGTTAAAAGAAAAAAAATTTTCATACTACTGCTCTGTGATTTCACCATCTTTTAGATGGATAACTCTCTTCGCCATTTTTACAACATAGTCATCATGTGAAGCAAATAAAATGGTTATGTTCTCTTTTTCATTTAGCTGTTTCATCATCTCCATAAGTGACTCTGAATTCTTATGATCTAAGTTTGCAGTTGGCTCATCAGCTAAAATAATTTTTGGTTTAGTAGCTACTGCACGTGCCACGGCAACACGTTGTTGTTGTCCACCACTAAGTAAAGATGGAAGATAATCCAGTTTCTCTTTTATTTCTAAAAGTTCTGCTAACTCATTAACACGCTCGTCTATGTCTGATTCTTTATAACCTTGAAGACGCATGATAAAAGCTATATTTTCTTTTACACTTAAAACGGGGATGAGATTGTATGCCTGAAATACAAATCCCATCTTATTTAAACGCAGATTGGTTTTTTGCTCATCAGATAAGTGGGCTATCTCCTTAGCATCCAGATATATTTCACCACTACTTACTTTGTCAAGTAGACCTATTGCATTTAAAAGGGTAGTCTTACCGCAACCGCTAGACCCTGTTAATACCGAAAACTCCCCTTGGGCTATTTTTAAGTTAATATTTTTAAGTGCATGAACCTCACGTTCTTCACCTTTATAAAAATACTTTTGTATATTTTTTAATTCTATCATAGGCTATTCCTTATAACATCTGTAGGTGTTAGTTTTTTGATTTTTCTTAGTGGTAAAAATACACTTAAAATAGATGCAAAAATAATTGCTAAAAAGATTGAAGTAAAGTAAGCTGTTTTTATTTCAGTATAAAGTATGCTGCTCATTCCAAAAGATGCAAAACCATCTGAAAACTCACTCATGTCAAGACCGTATATATGAAGATAATATAAAAATACAAGACTTAAAACTGTGCCGATTATAAAACCTATAAGTCCAAGAACAACGGCTTCAAGCATAACTTGATATCTTATGTATTTGTAGCTGTACCCAACGGCTAGCATAATGCCAAACTCCCTGATTCTGTCTAAAATAGATACATACATTACACCAAGTATTCCTATAAATACAACACCCATAACAATTGCAAAAGTGATAGAATTAAATATAATCATACTATCTTGCATCTGATTAAGAAGCGGGTTATACTGCCAAAAACTCATAACATCAAGGCTTGGATATTTTTCTTTTATTGTGTCGATAAGTTTCTCGTTATCGGTTCTTACCGCAATCTGGGTAGCACTTGAGTTATCAAGACCTATGTGTTTATAAATGGCTTCTTTTGGTACAAGTAAAGTTTTGCTGTCTAAGTTTATATTTGTAGATTGGATTATTGCTTTTATTCGAAAGAGCTTTGAAACTATGTTGTTGTTTACATCTCTTGATGTGAAAATCACTTTAGAATTAAGACGTAGCTTTAGGTTTTTTGCAAGCTCTTTACCTATAATACAGCCATTTTTTCCAAGCTTTAGTGAACCCTCTTTTATAAACTCACTAAATTCTCCAAACTCTTCTTCATCTTTAAAGTCAACCGCTATCAAATCAGAAGGGTAAGAAGCTTTTGCACTACCTGCAAGACCGTTTATTTTAAATCTTGTGAGTACACTCTTTACATCATTTAACTCTTTAAGCTCTTTTTTTATTTTATCTGCATCTTTTATGGAATATTTTATATATTGTTTTAATCTGTAGTCTTTTGCAAAGATGGTTACTTCACCGCTGTCACTCCTTAGAGCCTTGTCAATCATACTGGCGGTCATACCATCATAAAGACCTTCAATGACCAGCATAACGCTCATACTAGAAGCTATCATAAGTATGAGTAAGCTAGCACGAATACGTCTTAAAAAAGCATTTTTTATGGCTAGTGAAAATATAGTTTTATACATGGCGCATAGCCTCTATCGGGTTGAATCTTCTTATGTAGTATATAGGGTAGATTACACTTAAAAGATTTAAAAATAGTATAAGCCCTATATTCCATGTGATGGTAAAAACACTAAAGCGTGTAGGTATGGAGTCTGAGATAATCCCATAGTCTTTATAAAGCTCACTCATACCTTCTATAACGATAGGGTTTAGCTCATAATAATAAGCCAAATACCCACCACTAACAGTTGCAAAAAATATAGCACTGAGACTAAGAATAAGCATCTCATAAATTAAAAGCTTATCAACTTCAGAGTTACTAAGTCCTATGCTTTTTAAAACTCCAAACTCTTTTATGCGCGAGCTTGCATTTATGAAGCCGTATATCAAAATAACAAAAAATATCACTACAAAAAACAGCCCCATTGAGATATAACCAAATATAGAATCAACCTCCATAGCCTCAACCATAGCACTCATAAGTTCCTGCCAAGTATAAAGTCTGTACTGAGAGTCGAGTTTAGGTTTTATTGCTTCTGCAATTTTGTCATTTTCATTCAAGTCATTAACATTTAAAACTATGTACGATGAAGTGTTTTGTGAGTAAAAAACAGAATCAAAATATTCTCTGTTTAAAAAAGCGGATGAGCTGTCAAACTCATACATTCCTGTTTTAAAGGTACCGCATACTTTAAAAATGTCTGCTGCAAAGGAGTAGTCTATAGCGTTACCTACAAAGCTTATTTCATCACCTACATGTACATTAAGCCTTTTAGTTAAATCACTACCCATATATAAACAGTTTCCACTGCTTTCATATTCACCGCTTACTAGGGCATTTTTTAGCTCACTTATTCCACTCTCACGTGTAAAATCAACCCCTGTTAACATCATGGCAGATGAGTCTGTTTTACTAGATGCAATACCAAAGGTTTCTATGCGTGAAGTGTATGATTTTATCCCATTTGTATTGTTTAATATATCAAATATCTTTTGATTATCATAGATTAGGTAATCATATCCACCCTCATCACGATAATCTTTTTGATATATTTGGATAGAACCTGTATATACTTTAAGCGAGTTATGAAGCATTGATACATGTGACCCATCCATAAAAGCTACATAGACAATAAAAAGTGTAGCTGAAAAGTATGTAAGTATAAAAGTCGTAATAGAGCGACCTTTGTAAAACAAAATATTTTTAATAGCCAAGTAAAACATGTAATGCCTTTATCTGCTAAAACGTTTTAATGCACTTTTTGTAAAGTAAATATCTGAAAATCCGCTGTCATATTCTACATCTTCTATAATCATAGTAGTAAGATTGTTTTTTTTATTAAGCGGTTGTATTTTCCATATTGTCGGTAAATAGTATTTTCCATACTTTTTTATGTCTTCATATTTGAAAACTCTAATTTTTTCTCCATATTCATCGTAAAAAGTATCTTCTAAACTTACATAGTATTTTGTATCTATTTTAGAAATTATCTTACCCCATACAACAGGTGCATCCTCTTTTGCTTTTAATTCTATTGTAACTATGTTGGCATCTTTTTTTAAGATACTCGCATCATAGTCATCTATGATAGAGCTTTGTTTTACCATATCATCATTAGAGATGTCACTTCCCATCCAGTTTTGAAGCATCATACTAGGCGGTATTTTTATAATCCTCTCAATCTTTGGTATATAGTTCCACATCTCATTATCTAAACTTAAGAACGTGATGCCTTTGTCACGAGGAGGGTAGGTTATCTTTACAAAACTTTTATCTTTCCCTTTAGCCCAAGTTTTCATCTTGATTGTACGCTCATGTCTAAGTGATTTAATATTCATGCTTATTTTCATATATACACTCTCACCGCGCATATTTTTATCTAGCTTTTTTATTATCTCATCTGCTTCATTTGCAAAAAGCGAGCTTAAAAAAATACTAATTAGAATTAGGTAACGCATCTATCCTCCTTAGTTTTCTTGTTTCAATAAAGTAAGTATGACCTAAATATATTACAAAAAATACAGTTGTAAAAAAAATCATAAACGGAATCAGACTTAAAAGATAAAGCAGTAGAGTTTTTATTCGCAGTTTATTTTTATTCTTAAAAGCTATCTCTAAAGCTTCATTTTTTGTGTTTAAA
>JAPHSI010000113.1 GCA_026193155.1 Sulfurimonadaceae bacterium
GAGAATTCGAGATTTGATAAAACATATATGCTTGGTAACGGGGAATTTGCACTAGTAAGAGAAGCTAAAAGTGACAATGATGATTTTATAACAGATTTGACAGACATAATAAGTGAATATCAGTTAAATATCAAAAAAGCTAAATTTGTTATAGATGGCTATAAGTACAACCCGGAAGTAGTTGTAAGTTATGTTATAGGTTCAGAAAATATATACGAAGATGCTAAACTCGGTCTAAAATATTTAGTTAAAAATAAACTAACTTTAGTAGATGCTAAAGGTTTATTAAACGAAAGCAGGAAAGCTTCACAAAAAAATATTGATGTTATAAATATGATTAAAGATGCTCTTGAGAGTAAAAATGTAGTGTCATATTTACAGCCGATCATAAACAACAGGACTAATAAGATTGAAAAATATGAATCACTTGTTAGAATAATTGATAAAGAAAATAATGTAATAACACCTTTCATATTTTTAGACGTATCAAAAAAAGGTGGTTATTATGATTCTATTACACGTGTTGTAATTGATAATGTTTTTGATTTATTAAGAAATATGGATGAAAAAATATCTATTAACTTTTCTTATCTAGATATTGCCAATAATGAAACTCTGGAATATTTTTATCAAAAACTAGATACTTGTGAAAAATGTGATAACCTTATAGTTGAACTACTAGAAGATGAACGCGTTAAAGATTTTAAAGAGGTAGAAAAATTTATTTTTACCGTAAAAAACAGTGGAGTTAAAATAGCTATAGATGATTTTGGAGAAGGGTACTCGAACTTTTCCAGATTATTAAAATTCCATCCTGATATTATAAAGATAGATGGAAGCTTGATTAAAAATATAAATCAAGACACTCATAATAGAAATGTAGTTGAGACGATTGTGGCATTTGCAAGAAAAGAGAAAATAGCTACAGTAGCAGAGTTCGTGCATTCAAAAGAGGTCTTAGACATTGTAAATGAGATAGGTATAGATTATTCACAAGGTTTCTACTTAGGGGAACCAAAAGCAATATAGTGTCTTTATTTTAAAGACGAATCCGCAAGAGTAAGACAAAATAGTATATTTTTTTCTTTTTGTTTTAACGCATCTATAGACTGGCTAAGAGTTGAGCCTGTTGTAATGATATCATCAACTAAAATTACATCTTTTGCAACTATATTTTTAAGTTCAAAATCTCTAGGATTTGATAGTCGGTACTCTTTACTTTTCCCAGAATAACTTACGTTATTTTTAGCAATAAGTTTATTAAAAAGCGGTTTTATATTTTTACTTTTTAATTGTTTATTTAATATAGCAGTATGTGAGTAACCGCTTTTAGTATTATCATCAACAGCTATTGAGTATACTAAACTGGAAAATTTAAATTCATTTGCAAACTTTTCAAAAGAGTTCTTGGCCAAAATGTTATATATATAGTATCCCAAGTCGGTATGTTTTGTGTGTAAAAGATTTTTAATATCACTATATTTATAAAAAGATATGACCTCTGTATTTTTGATTTTTCTTCTGTAAATTTGTGGTTGTAAAAAATTTATTTGGCATCTATTACAAACATGCATTAAAGATAAATCTTCACAGAGTATACATTTCATAACTTTATACCTTAATTTATATATTACAAAATTATACTTTAATTATAAAAAGAATATTTTTAACGAGCTTTGTCAATTGTCTCAAACTTATCGGCAAACAAGAGCATTACAGGAAGTATTAAAAGATCAGTAAGTAATGAGATGGTAATTAGTATTGCACTGTAAAGACCAATCAGACGTAATGAAGGTATTTGTGAGAAGTAAAGTGAAGCAAATACACTTACTAAAACAATTGAGCCTATAATGACAGGTACACCTGCATAAAAGAAAACTTTTTCAAGGGTATGCTTCAAACTTCTGCCAAAGTAGCGCAGACGATAATATTTGTATGCGAAATGTATTGTTGCATCTGATGCCAGACCAAGTGATATAGTCATTGCTATAAGCATCTCTAAACTAAGCGGTATATCAAAGAGTGTTACAAAAAGTCCAAACCAGATGATAGGTATTACATTTACGGTAAAGCCAACAAATGCCATTATGTATGAGCGAAAAATCCAAGCAATAATACTACCTATAATTACGAATGCAAAAAGCAGTGAAGATGCTAGTAAAATTGCTTGATCATATTTTGCAATACTTAGAAGTGAGTTGTGATCTAAAAAATAAAGTTCTATGTTTTGATAATTTTTTAGCCATTCGAGTAATTCAAGTTTATTAATATCAAACAAATCAACTGTAATATTTAATGTATTTTTATCAAAATATTTATTATTTAGATCATATAAGTCTATATAAAAAAAAGCTTGTAAAATAGCTTCTTCATTCAGTTCTTCTGCTCCATTTAGATTTTCAATAAGAGTTACCAAGGAGTATACTTCGCTTACTTCATCTTCAAATCTTTCTTGAAGTTCTTGAGTGAATTTTTTAACAGAATATATTAAATCTGCATCGATTTGTTTATATGGTATTTTTAGCTCTATTTGTTCATTCTTTACTTGTAATGAGAAAAAGTTATGTGTTTTTGAGAAAAATAAAAAACCACCTATAGCAGCAAGCAGATAAGTAACGGATAAAAAAATAAACAGAAATTTCTTATTATAATGAAGCTCATTTGATGTTAAAAGATATCCAAGTTTTGCATACTGTACATGCGTGTGCTCAAGTGTAAAATGGCTTAAAATTGCCGGTAGTAGAGTTAGGTTGAGTATATAGCTCATAAATGAGGATATGATAACACTAAGACTTAATAGTTTTATAATATCTGAATCAATAAAAACTAAACTACCAAGTCCAAGCAGGGTTAAAATAGATGTCCAAATTGCAGGTGTCATACTTCTGTTTATCATCTTTGCAAGGGCATTAAATTTATTGGTTTTATATTGAGATACATGCCATCTATAGTAGAAATATAAAAACTCTACCAACCCTATTGTTATAGTAATAAAAGGCATTGTGATGTGGATGGTTTGTATACCGGTCAGTAAAATAATAGCCGTAAACGTTAAAATCGTAGATATTGTTAATGAAAAAATTGCACTAAGTGCCGCAATATAATTACGAAACAGAATTCGAAACAGTAGAGTTAAAATAGATATAAATACAAAAACGAATATAAGGAGTTCATTCCAATCTATTTCGCTAATGTTGTCAACATAAACATATTTTCCAGGAATTTTTAAACTTGAAATATCTAACTTTTGTGTTGCATTTATATAAAAATAAAATGTTTTGAAGTTTTTATCTACAACGTTAGAATAACTATTATGCTCAAGTTTAACTAGTTTTTTTAGTTTTAGTGTATCTATTTGATTAGAGTTTAAAACAACTATAAAACCTGAATTATCTCCAGTATTATTCTCATTAGAAATAAAATCATTACTAAACAAAGATGAAACTTTTTGTACACCTTGGAGTTTTAGAAGATTATTATGTAGTTTTTGTAAATTATTTAAACTGTCATCATCAAAATCTTTAATATGAACGACAAGTTTCGATTGTTTATAAGTTTGAAAATTTTTCAATTTTGTTTTTTGGAATTCATGTGAATCGTTCAACCAAAAAAGCTCGTCGGAACTTAGAAACTTTGGTTGTACTAGAAAAGCACTTACAATTGCAAGAAATGAAAATAACAATATAATAATTTTTCGATATTTGATTATTTGTTCAAGATATTTATTGATATTTGGTATGTTGTAGTACATATATGATCCTATTTTTCAACAATTATAGAAGGACGTTTAGTAATATGCAGTTTTTGTGCGATTTTACTTATTGCATCTACTGTAGTTTGCGTTTTTGTTGTTGGCATAATTGATATTTTCTTATCTTCAAGCATAACCTCTAATAACACTTTAACAGGCTCTTTTGAGTTGTAGATGGCAGCTATTGTATTTTTTGAATGCAGGCGTGGTATTTCATAAAGATATATTATATATTTGTATTTAGAAAGCATTTTTGGTTTTTTACTTATCATTGAAATAAACTTTCTAGAGTATCGGCAAAGCGGGTCGACAAATACATATACATTTTGTTGCCCATTTCCATACTTTATGCCGTAAGTCTGTATTGAACTTACTAAATTGATGCTTTCATTGTAAGGAAGTTGAGCTTTTATAGTACTATTGGCACTAATATTAGCAAAAAATACAATAAGAAATATAGTTAATTTATACATGTTGTAGTATAACTAAATATTATTACTTAGCTATTACAAAAGTGTCTCTTTTTTCAGCAATTGTGTAATTGAATTAGTTTATGAAAGGTTTGGTATGTTGTGTGAAAGAAAAAATATCACACAACATAAATACTATATATTCTCTTTTAGTCCATTTTTAAGACAGACATAAATGCCTCTTGAGGAAGCTGAACTTTACCTATGGACTTCATACGTTTTTTACCCGCTTTTTGTTTCTCTAAAAGTTTACGTTTACGAGTAATATCACCACCATAACATTTAGCGGTAACATTTTTACCCATTGATTTTACAGTTTCACGGGCGATAATCTGACTTCCAAGTGAAGCCTGAACAGCTACTTCGAAAAGTTGACGAGGAATCTCTTCTTTCATATTTTTAACCAGAATACGTCCGCGAGAAAGAGCTTGACTTCTAGGTACTACGACACTTAGTGCATCTACGACTTCACCGGCTACTTTAATATCAAGTTTAACAAGATCACCTTCTTTAAAGCCAATTGGTTCGTAATCAAATGAAGCATAACCTTTAGAGATAGATTTTAGAGTATCGTAAAAATCCATAACAATCTCATTCATAGGGACTTCATATTCAAGCATAACTCTGTCTTCATTTAGGTAAGTCATCTTAGTTTGATTTCCACGTTTATTTACAAGCAGAGTTATAATGTTACCCACATATTCACTTGGAGTAATTACAGTCGCTCTTACATATGGCTCTTCAATTCTATCGATTTTATTTACTTCTGGAAGTTCAGATGGATTTTGAACATCAACTTTATCACCATTATTAAGGTATACATTATATATTACTGATGGTGCAGATGCAATTAAATCAAGGTTAAATTCGCGTTCAAGTCTTTCTTTAATAACTTCCATGTGAAGCATTCCAAGAAAACCTACACGAAAGCCAAAACCAAGTGCTACCGATGTTTCAGGCTCATAACTTAATGATGAATCGTTTAGTTTTAGTTTGTCTAGTGCATCACGTAAATCTTCAAATTTATCAGTGTCAATTGGGAAAATTCCCGCAAATACAAACGGTTTAGCAGGTTCGTATTTACTAACAGGTTCAAGAGCAGGGTTTTTAGCATCAGTGATAGTATCACCAACACTAACAACACTCACTTCTTTAAGACCAAGAACTACAATACCGATTTCACCGGTTTTTATAGCAGGCGTTTTAATCTTTTTCATTGGATGCGGGTACATAAGGTCTAAAATATTATGTTCTTCACCATTACTCATAAGTTTAATAACTTGACCTTTTTTAACCTCACCGTCAAAAACACGAACAAGTGCTAAGGCACCTAGATACTGATCAAACCAACTATCATAAATAATAGCTTTTGTTGTAGCTTCTGGGTCACCTACAGGTGGTGGTATGCGATCAACTATAGCATCACAAAGTTCACGAATACCAATTCCGGCTTTTGCAGAAGTTAAAACTGCATCCGTTGCATCTATACCAATGGCTTCTTCTATCTCTTCAGCTACACGTTCCGGTTCAGCTGCAGGTAAATCAATCTTGTTTATTACAGGGATTAATTCTAGGTTATTATCAAGTGCTAAATAAACATTAGCAATAGTTTGTGCCTCAACACCTTGTGCCGCATCTACAATAAGCAAAGCACCGTCACTAGATGCTAAAGATTTACTTACTTCATATGAGAAATCTACATGGCCCGGTGTGTCTATAAGGTTTAGTATATAAGGTTCGCCGTCTTTTACATAATCAAGACGAACGGATTGAGCTTTAATAGTTATACCACGTTCTTGTTCAATATCCATAGTATCCATCATCTGGCTACCAAGTTCACGCTCAGTCACACTACCACACTCTTGAATAATTCTATCTGCGAGTGTAGATTTACCGTGGTCAATATGTGCGATGATCGAAAAGTTTCTAATATTTTTCAAATTTTTCCTCTTATGCGAAAAGACTATTTACGCTCTCATTGTGATATACACGACGAATTACTTCAGCAAACAGCGGAGCAACCGAGAGTACATTTATCTTTTTATGTGGTTTAGTTACAAGTGTATTTGTAATGATTAACTCATCCAATTCACCGTTTTCGATATTTTCATATGCTTTTCCGCTAAGGACACCGTGTGTAGCACATGCCATTACGCTAGTAGCACCTTTGTTTTTAAGTGCGGATGCAGCTTTAACCATAGTTCCTGCCGTATCAACCATATCATCTATCATAATTACGTCTTTATCTATTACATCACCGATAATGTTCATAACTTCACTCTCATTTGCTTTTTCACGACGTTTATCAACTATTACCATATCCAAACCCATACGTTTTGCAAAATAACGAGCACGAGCAACACCACCGATATCAGGAGAA
>JAPHSI010000143.1 GCA_026193155.1 Sulfurimonadaceae bacterium
TACGGATAAACTGCTTCCATAAATATCTCCTGTTAAAAATTGCAGTGATTATACATAAATAGTATAAATTTCATATACTCAAATGAAAGTTTTATTGTTTGATGATTTTAAACAATATAAGCTAAAATACTCTATGAACAAATTAATTCTAGTATTTATAGTTGTTTTTCTTCTAAACCTAAGCAGTGCTTTTGCCATAGAAAGACGTGGTCCGCAGTTTCTTACAGAGTCATCCTACCTTGTGTTTCCACTTCCCTACAGCCTTCCCGGCATAGGAGAGGGAGTGATGGTAACCGCTCTTGGAGGAAACATCTACGATACAAACATAGATGCTTACGCTATAGCTATTACCGGTGATGCAGAAGGTATAGTAGCAGCTGTTGAAGATATACACATACTTCCCAAACTCTTGATTTTGGATATTATGCATCAAAACATCAGCAAAGCTGTCGTAAACAACTACGATACCCGAGGAATGAATACCGACAAAGACGACTACTCTCTTATAGAAGTAGACAAAGTTGTTAACAACTACGCAAAACTAACACTAACCCTTTTTGATAGAATGCTTGAGTTTTTTGCCGTATACAGAGATCAAAAAGCGAGAATTATAAATATAAAAGATCCTGATGGTAACTTGCTGGCCAACCTAAGCGAACCGTATATAAGTAAGTCCGCAAGTAAACATCTTGGTTTTCTTATTGATTATACCGATGATAGAATAAATCCAAAAAAAGGTCTAAAGTTCAGTTCTACATATAAATCTTCAGATAGAAAGTCAGATTCAGATCCCGAGTACTATACGATAGACAACTCTCTAAGTTTCTATATACCTATGACAGACTCTCTAAACCTTGCATGTAATGTATTTCTCTCAGATGCTCACGTAACCAAAACGGGGGAAACAGATACAAGTGTACTAAAGCAAGAGTTAGGACTAAACTGTGACCCTAGCGATACAGAGTGTCTTAACGTGGAAGAAGGCTTGGTAAACATGTTGTTAAATACGAACAAAAACGGTAACGCAACAAGTTTAGGGGGAGACAGAAGACTTAGAGCATATCCAGGTGACAGATTTGGCGGTGCACATTCACTTTACTATTCGACGGAACTTAGATGGAATATGTCCGAAAAAGTACGCCCTTTTAACTTCTGGATATGGAAAGATGTAGCAACCGGTCTGCAAATAGCTACTTTTTTCGAGAGAGGAAGTGTAGCTGAGAGCTTTGATGATCTGGGCAAACAAAACAGATCTACTTACGGTGGCGGCTTTAGACTTGTATCTGCTTCAGGCTTTGTCTACAGGGCTGATTTTGCAAAGGGTGATGAGGGTAGTGAGATGACAATCATGTTCTCATATCCATGGTAATATACTGTCAAATAATTACAAATTATTAAATTCTTTTATAAATCATATACTTTTGCTAAATATTCAGATATACTTTTGCCAATGAAAGATGATTCGAGTTACATCTTTAGACTGCTTTGCATTGACGACTTCTAGTTTCCAGTAAGATTCACCTAAAAATAAGACTTCATATTAGATTTTCAACCACCTCTTAATAGGTGTATATTAAAACAAAAGGATTCTCAAATGGCAGAATTACAAAATGGAACAGTTAAATGGTTCAATAGCGACAAAGGTTTCGGTTTTATCGAGCAAGAAGATGGTGGTAAAGATGTATTCGTACATTTCCGTCAAATTAACAGCAACGGTTACGACCGTGTATCACTAAACGATGGTCAAAAAGTTACTTTTGAAATCGGTCAAGGTGAAAAAGGTCCACAAGCAGAAAACGTTACAGGTCTGTAATCTTTTCATATGAGCGGTTCTCCGCTCATACTATTTTAAACTCCCCTCAAAATTAGATACAATATTGTTCAAAGAGGTATCTATGAACAACATCAATAAAATTCTTCATAAAGATGAATCTATACTTGCAAAAGCAGATATATCAATAACTTTTTATACCTCTATAGCCCTACTCTATTTACTTGGTTTTTTATTACTTTTCATTGGTTATCAATATGAAATAGGCATTATAGGTGCCGTTTTAGTCATACGCACGTTTTATGTAAATCTACAAGAGATAAAAGAGAAAAAATCATATAACTGTTTATTGACGGAAAAAAGACTCATCATACTAAAAGGTCATAAAGTAAAAGAGATATTCCCCGTAAACCTTGAAGATATCAGAACAATATACATAAAACCTATAAATCAAACTCTAAAAGATATTTTAGACATAGGAACTTTAGAAGTCATAACTACTTCGGGAGGTCGTTATGTTATTAGAAATATTAAAAGACCATATCTGTATCATAAAGCTATAATAGGTGATATAGTAAGTGCTACACACTACTCCAATAAGTATAACAAAGGAAAGTCTAAATAAATATATTAATTCTTTTTATTATAATCACTTTAATAGAATAAATATTACAATAGAAGATACACTAAAAAATATAAGGAGTAAGTTATGAGTAATATCACTATCACAATCTTTTTATTATTCGTAGTATTTTGGTTATATACTATATTTTCTATATTTAGAAGCGAGTTTGTAGAAAAAAAAGCAAAAGTTTTTTGGACAATCGGTGTTATTTTTGTACCATTTTTAGCATTTTTCTATGTGTTTATGAAAAAAAATCTACTTAAATAAGGAGAGTATATAATGTGTGATGAAGCAGTTGTAGCTTTTAACAAACCAAAAGGTGAAACTCTTGAAGCGGATAAAGAATACCTTATATGCCAATGTGGAAGAAGTAAAGACGGTGTGTTTTGTGACGGTAGCCATGAAGTAACAAAGTGTTTGCCGAAAAAACTCGTAGTAGAAAAAACAAAACCATATCTTATATGTAGATGCAAAGCAAGTAGAAATTTTCCGTTTTGCGATGGCACTCATAGTTTTTTTTCTGATTCTGATATAGGTAAGAATATCTAAAGTTTAAGTTATACCCAGATAGTGCCGATTTTGCTGTTTTAAGAAAAAAACAGTAGAATACAACTTTCAAAATCAGGACATAGGGTTAAATTGCTTTTAAAATTACTTTTTATAACGATACTTTCATCATTAATCTTACAAGCAACTACATATGACTTGGAAAAAATCAAAAAAGATTTTCATGAAGAAGTTGTTTTAAAATCTCTAAAGAAAAAATTTACAAAAAAATCTGCTATTCAAAGAGCTTTAAAAAGAAGATCTGAAAAATTTACACTTGATGAAAAATACTTTGCAAAAGCTAAAAAACACTTAGAGAAGAAACAAGATAAATTTACTTCATCACAATTTGTTACTCTGGTTGATTTATCAAAACAAGTCCTTATATTAACCCTTTGGGATAATGAAGACAAAACTTTCTTTCCAATAGGATTTGATTTTATATCAAGTGGGAATATAAATAGAGAACTAGAGACCACGAAAGGTGAAGATCACTACATAAAGACACCTACAGGTTTATTCCCAATCAAAAGTGGCTGGCGTTCATATGGAAAATCAAATGAAAATAACACTGCAAAGCCGTATGGAAAAAAAGGGATGTTTATATTTTATTTTGGTGAGCATAAGAGCATTAGATATAACACATTTGATAAAGACGGAAATAAAATAAAAGACAAAAAGAAATGGAAACTTATAAAAGATAATCTAAAATTTGCAATGCATGCACATTCTACTACACAATATCTAGGTAAACCACGTTCACATGGATGTCTTCGTATGAGTGAGGAATTAAACTTATTTCTAGATAACAATTTAGTTTTTTTTAAACACCTATACAAGGGTGAGAAATGGACTCATCCATATGAAGAACCACCAAAAGAACCTAAAAACTATGCCTTAGCTGGTAAATACCTTATGGTTATAAATAACGTTTTTTAGCCATTGTAACCTTCTTTATATAATCACGTGTCTCTTTATACGGTAGTCTTTGTCTCAAATGATTATAAACTGCATCTGGTGAGAGTCTATTTATTTTAGATACTGCAATATCTTTATTTCTATGAAAACTACGAAGCACATTTCCACTTCCCGTGTTGTATGCCGCAATAGCACAAAGTTCACGATTTTTAGGGTTTTTAACTTTAGAGAGATAACGATTTAAAAGTATGTGAACATAAGCACTACCCATCTCTATATTGTTTTTAGCATTAAAAAGATAATTTCTAGTTGGTTGCCCCGGATGATTTGTTAAAACTTCCAGGCATCACGCCCGGCTGAATGTGGTACTACTTGCATAAGTCCATAAGCAGGTATTGCACTTGTTGCAAACGGATTAAAATGGCTTTCTGTCTCTATAAGAGCAAATATTAAAGCTGAATCTAATCCAAAACGTTTCGCTTGTTCTTTTACAATAGATGCATAATTTAGATTTGAATTTGTAGAGTAATTATCTTGTTTCATGGCAAAAGTAACATAGTAACGTTTCTTAACTCCGACACCTGTCCTTATAGTATCTTTTTTTAACTTTGTATCTATAAGATGCTGTGCATATCTGTTTGCTCTCCATTCCCAACGGATAGGCTCGCCATCATGATCTTTTACACGGTTAAATAAGAAAGGCTCCCCCACATGGATAGTATGTCTGCTAGAAAACAAATCAATAGTTTCTGGGTTTTGAGTATTTAAAAGGGTACTTGCAATTACTTCTTTTAAAGTACGAAGAGGATTTGCAGTATCTGTTGTCTCTACACGAATTACACCGTTTTCAAAGTTTATGATAGTACGTGCTTTAAAATCTTTTGCATATTTTACATAGTTAAACTTACTGGCAACCTGAGCTTTTTTTCCCCAATAAGGTGTCGCTTTTGTTTGTACATAATCTACTTGTTTTTTATAATATATTTGTGCTTGTGTAGCCTGCTTAGGTTCTTTGTATTTTTTTGGCTCTTTATCTTTATATGCAATTATTTCAGGTTCATTATATATAAAAACCTTACTCTCGTCTTTTGGACATTTTGGACATTTACAATTACAAGGCACTTTAGTGCTACAACCAAAAAAACTTAATGCTAAAATAGATAATATAAAAATACGCAAATCAACTCTTTTTTTGTGTAATTGTAACAAGTTTAAATTCAAATGACTTAAAAACTTTATTTTAACAATTATTATGTAAAATACATCACATGAAAACTTTTATATTAATATTGATTTTAACATCCTCTCTTCTGAGCATAGATTTAGACTGGTTACATGATTATAATAAAGCTTTAGAAGTTGCTAAAAAAGAAAACAAAGACGTGTATCTTTTTATCGGTGCCGATGTATGTAGATTCTGTGATAGATTCAAGAGTGTGACACTTTCAAAAAAAGAGGTAATAGATACTTTAAAAGAAAACTATGTACTTTTATATCTATCAAGAGATCAACACGAAATTCCTAATCACTTTGCAATTAGAGGAGTTCCAAGACACTACTTTTTAACTTCTGATGGTAAGATAATACATGAGGATATGGGGAGTAGAGAACCTGACGGATTTTATAGTATACTTGACGAAGTTGACTTAAAAAAAGAATAACAATCCTAAAAAAGCTTAAATTCAAAAGACTTAAAAACTTCACCGTTTATATACAGATGCAGCTTATGGAGTCCTTCATAATACATACGTGTAGATATAGGTTTAAAAGAGTGTCTTTTTTTAATTATTTTACTACTTTGCATATATTCGCCTTCGCAAATTTTAAACATCTTTTTTGAATACTTATTATTTTGTCTTAAAAATTCTATTTTGTATTCAACTCTCAAATAGCCTAAGCTTTTTTTAGAATTTATTGTAAAGCCAAATTCTAGTTCGCCGCCCATATCTACTTTTTTTTGCACTGTTATTTCTTTAAGCGTAACATGTTTTGCTTTTTTAATACCAAAAATCTCTAAAACATCTGCATCTGAGGCTTTAAGTAATGTCCTGCATCCATGTTTTAAAAGCTTATCTCTATTTTTAGAACAATCTACCCATTTTTTAGCTAAATGTATTGTAATATCGGGATTATCTTTTGAAATATCATTAAGATTATTTGCTACACTTTTACGGACATATTCACTTTCGTCATCTTTTAAAATATCAAGTATTTTTATAACTTCGCTTGGATCTTTTTTAAAATCAGGTAATGACACAGCCCAAGGTAATCTTGGTCTACACCCTTCAGACGCTAAACGTCTTACGTGTTCATTTTCACTCTTAGCCCATTGTTGCATCTGGAACATTGTTTCTTTTGGATATTTCAAAATAAAACGTCTGATTGCAAACTCACTGCTTGAACCTACTGTAAAAGTCTCTAAAGCTCTCATTGATATATCAAACTCATCTAAACCGTATATCTCTACGAAGTCTTGAAAAAGCATATTTTCAAGAGCATACTTCGAGTCTAATTCTTTAAAAGTTTTTTCTAAAATATCTATAGCTTTTGTATATTCACTCGGCAGGTATTCACCAAGTGTAGAAGCGATATGCCTCATTCTTTGTTTTAATTCTAAAGCCTTCCATTCTTGGTAAAACACAGCTTTTTTAAAACTATCAGAATTAAAAGACTTATAGTTTTTTTCTATGTTGGAAACTAAATAGTCAATATATTTTTTATTATATAGTTCTTTTAAAAGTTTAGCCACGCAATTTCGCCCATAAAATACCTAGATACTCATGTATAGCCATTCTAGAATTTTCAAAACTACTTGTACTTGGAAGGTGTTTATAAATATCTTTTTTTTTAAAATAAGTTGGAGCAGATATAGGGTTCATACCTTTGCTTTTAAACATCATCATAGCCCTTGGCATATGTGTAGCTGAAGTAACTAAAGCAAATTTTTTATCTTTTACTATATGCTTAGAAAACTCTGCTTCTTCATATGTGTCTTTTGGAAGTCCATTTATTATAATGTCTTTTTCAGGGATACCAAGGGCAATTGCTAAGTTTGCATTCATTTGTGCAGTTGAAATATTTGTATTACCTTCATAACCGGTAAATATAAGTTTTGTACCTGGTATATTTTTGTATATTATTATACCTTCTAAAACTCTTTTTGTTGAAGCATCGCCTAACTTTGAACTCAAAGGTTGTGATGTGTCATTATTATGTCCGCCACCTAATACGTGTATATATTTTATATCTTCATTATATTGATATTTTTTGTATTGATTTTCTAACTTTTCTACAAGAAAATTTGAAAAAGGCGGATAAGATAAAAGAACCAAAAAAGAAAAAGACAAACTCAAAAATATTTTTGCATATTTAGTTTTATTTATAAATAAAAAATATAAACCAAATGAAGACAGCAGTAATATAAAGCCAAGAGGCTCAACAAAAAATGTAATAGTTTTTTTTATTATAAATCCAATATCCATGTTGAAATTTTAGCTATAATTCCATTTAATAACAAATAGGATATTTTATGCAGATATTTGGAAGATTTGATACAAAGTTTGATGATGAGTTTTTAGTTGAGCACTATATATACATCAACGAAGATGATGAAACAATTACTACAAAAGATTTGAAAGACAAATTAAAGAAAAAAAGAAAACATGTATGTGGAACTATATTTTTATTTAACCCTTGTATGAGCCCTGTAGGATATAACAACAACTCATCTTTGGCTTCTCAAGGTTATGAGTTTAACGGTAACTTTGAAGAGTTAAACTTTGATGAGATGTCAAACCTTTTATATCAAGCTACTAAAAGAGAATACAAAGGTAAACTTATAGAAATAAAATATCTCTTTAATATAAACCTTGCAAATATTGAGGATACTATTATAATTGATAAATTTGCAGTTGATATAGACCTTTATAACTCTGACCAACTAACACTATTTGA
>JAPHSI010000072.1 GCA_026193155.1 Sulfurimonadaceae bacterium
AAAAGTGATTTTGTATCTTCTTGTTAGCTTTGCTCTTTTAAACTAAGTTGCTCTTTTAATTTTGCTAAATACTTTTGCTGTTTATATATCTCTTTTTTTTGTCTCAATATTTTCTTTGCATTATTAGCCATTTTTTTATTAATGGAGCTATATGTTTTTGAGAAATTTTTTATTTTCTTTGATGTCTTATTTATTTTAGAATCTATAGCTTCTTTTGCATCTAGGGATACAAATACTAAAAATAAAACAAATATTGTTTTAATCATACTTCTTCTTTATGACCTAAAACAATCATAGTAGCTAAGAGTATAGATAATACTAAGGATACACCCAAAAGTAAGAAGAAGTCATTTAACGTATCAAAAATCACTACTTTAATATTTATATTATCAAATTGCTGTAACACAAATCTATTTGTTGATATATACATAAAGATCAGATATATTAATATACTAGAGATAATTGCATCTACAATTGAGAGTCTAAAAAGAACAGCTGAACGAAGCCAAGTAGGTGCTCCAAACAAACCCATAATACTCATTCTCTCTGAATGCTTAAATTGCCATATCCTCAGCTCTTTTAAAATCAAGAGCATAGTAACAATAGATACTACTATGGCAAATACCAATATAACGCCTTTAAAAAGAACTAGTAATTTGTAAGTAATATCATGATTATTTGAGAAATCTTCTATTTTTGATATGGACGGATTAGAAAAAAGATTTTTTCTAAGTGTCGTAATCTCTTTTGGTGTAGGAAATTTAGTTAAATATAATTTATAAAATTTTGGAAGTGTAAGTTTTAGTAAGTTTATATTTTTTTGATCCATCCCTGTATTTAAACGATTTATTATATTATCCGGTGATAGTTCTTCTACTCTATTTATTAGCCCGTCTATAGATAAAAATTCACTATTAGCTATACGTTTTTCACTCACAACTACAACTGAATAATTTTTAGCTAAATTCTCCTTATATGCGTCAATAGAGCGTTCTACTACAATAAAAACTTGAATTGAAAATAAGATGCTAATAAGCGCAACAATTAGCGATAAATGATTTTTAATTGATTTCACTAATCTCTCCATATTCTATATGATAATGCTTATAATCAACATTTAAAGTTGAAGGAATATGGTGTGTAACAACAATTACGGTAGTTTTAAGTTGAGTATTTGCACCTTCTAAAAGATTCCATATTAGTTGAGATGAATATTCATCAAGATTACCTGTAGGCTCATCCGCAAGTATCAATATCGGATTGTGTGAAAGTGCCCTAGCCATAGCTACACGTTGTTGCTCACCACCACTTAATTCCATTGGATATTTTCCAGCCTGATGCTTTAACCTGACATGTTTTAAAAGAGATTCCGCTTGATTTAATGTCACTTCTTTTTCATAACCGTTTATTAGTAGAGGCATTGTAATATTTTTTTCTATTGTCCACTCTTTTATAAGTTTATAATCTTGAAAAACTATCCCTAGGTGTCTTCTTAAAAAATTCAATTTACTTTTAGATACGTTATTTAATTCAACCCCTCCTACTATTAATGAACCTTGTTTTGGCTTTATAGCACCGTATAATGATTTTAAAAGTGTAGATTTTCCACTACCACTGGCACCCGTAACAAACACAAAACTTCCGGATTCTATACTAAAGGTAGCCTGCTTTATAATAGTTTGATTAGAATCATAACTTAATGAAACATCTTTAGCAAGAATCACTTTATCCATTTAAAACCTCGTTTAAAAATTTATGCGCCCTTAAATTACTTTTTGACTTCAAAGGCATTGATGGATAATAATTTATATCCTTACCTCTAACTACAACATACAGATGTTCAGGTCTATCAAAACTTCCCATAGAGGTTCTAAGCATTATCCCATCTTCAAGTGAATAAGCTCTCTCAAAATGGATAAAACCGCCTTCAAATCTTTTTGTAACTCCAGAAAGAGAAAGTAATTTATCATAATCATCTTTGTACTCATTAAAACTAAAGTCACCTTCAATATTTAATGCTTTAGAATCTAAATCATTTATCATGGTAACATCATAAATATTTTTTTCCATTCTTTTCCATCTATCTTCATATTTGGAACTTATCTCAATATCAGAATTTTTTCTTATATTTAATGTTATTTTTGGAAAATTTATAAAAATTTCATATGAATATGCATAGTAGTTTTCGCTGTCAGTTCTAAGTTCAAGTGTACCCCCAACTTTTAAAACACGTCTCGCTTCTTCAATAAAAGAAGTAGATATTACGCGTCTATGAGGTTTTTTATCCCAAGGAACAGGAAAATGAACAAATATTTGACTAACTATATTTGAAGGGATTAACTCCATAAAAAGTCTAGCATCATAGTCTAATACAAGTAGATTATCCAGTTCTTGAATACTTATCTGTTTTAGTACCTGTTCTATTGATGGACGATGTATCTCAATACCGATATATAAAGTGTTGGGATTGTTTTTGGCTTGATGAAGCAAGTGCCTGCCTGAACCAAATCCAACCTCAATGGCTACATCTTCTACATCAGGAAAGTTATCAGCAAAGTATTCTATATTTTTTAGAGCTGTAATTTTTTCTAAGTGAATATTTTTAGCAGCGGTATGTACATTTGAACTTAAAACATTTAGCTTTGCTTCTTTTGCATATGTAAGTAATGCATTATGTACCTTCTGCGTAGAAGCAGGACGTGTTAATTTATCTGTCTTTAGCAATGTTTTATTTTCATCATCCTTTAGCAGTAAGAAAAAATCTTCATCTTCTACCGTAGTTGAAATTAATATTTCGTCATCATGCTTTGTATTTTTCGCAAAAAAATTAAAAGAAACTCCGTCTTTTTCATACGGCAATTCTAATTTGTTAAATTTTTCTATGTGTAGGTGTGGCATATATTTTATTCTTCTTTATTTATATCTTTAGTCTCAATTATAACTTCTATACTTGGTTCGGATTCTATTGAATATTCATCAACAGACATAACTTGATAATAGTAAGTTGTATTTGGATTTATATCTGTATCTTCAAAATTTTTACTTTTTATATCTTTGAATTCATCAACAACTTTATCAAAAAGCCCTTTCTTATATTTCTTTCTAACTATATAACTTTTTGCTCTTAAATCATTTTTTTTCCATTTTAAAACAATTTTATTAGCAATAATACTTGCATCTACAACTGCAGGAGGAAGTGGTTTTGATAAAGTTACACCTTGAACAGAGCTTCTATGATGAATTGATTCTAGTCCATCTTTATCAACAGAACTAACTCTATAAAAATACTTAGCTCCGTCTTGTTCAATAATGTCTTCATAATCATTTCTGGTTAATTTAGCTAATAGATTATATCCGCCATCCATTTTATTTGATCTATAAAGATTATAATGAGAGAAGTCTTCTTCATTCGACTTATTCCAAGATATACCTATTTTTCTTGCTTTGTTATTAGTAGCTTTTATATTTGTTACTTCTAAAGGCAAGTCTTTTGTAACTGATTTTACAATTTTACTAGCTGTTGACGTAATTCCATTATAAGTAATTGCTCTGATGTTATATTGATATGTGTAGCTATCTTTCAAACCCAAGTCTATATATTCTGCGCTTAAGCGTCCTTCTACCCTAGCTATTACTTCCCATTCTTGTTCATTGAATGTTTTTCTTTGAATCTCATAAGCACGAACAAGTTTATTTGTATGTGGTCGCCATATAATTTTCGCACTTCTTGGCATTCCATTAGCTGCATATATCCATGTTACTGATTCTAATATGGGTTTAGTAACGGCTTGATATGTTTCACTTCTTTCACCTTGCGCCTCTTCACTATATGTTACAAAATAATAATTGTATCTTTTTGCAGGCTTAACATTTTGATCAAGAAAGTGAGTTGAATATCTATTATCAATTGTTTCATAATAAGAATCTGATTGCGTTAAATTTTCATCTAAAGATTCTCTGTAAACGTATATACCGTTAACCCTCTTATCCTCTATTCTTTTCCACTCAAGTGCAATTGATTTCATATCAGATTTAGTAGCTGTTTTAGTTAATACAACCTTTGGCAAAGATGAATCAATTACTGCTTCTTTTTTTGGCTTTGGTTTAACCGTACAACCACTAAGAATTAGGATTGTTAAAACTATCAATAATGAACTGAGGTTTAGTAACTTCATCTATTTGCTCCGTTTCAAATTTTTTATCTATAAATTCTTTCATTTTTTGCTCAAGTGGAGCTACAAATGAAACTATTTTATTTGTTGTTGGATGTGTAAAGTGTAATTCATAAGCATGAAGCAAAATTCGTTCCGATTTATCGTCCTTTTTAACTGCTCCATATAAATGATCACCTACTATATGACGGCTTTTTGTCTCCAAATGCACACGTATTTGATGTGTACGACCCGTGAAAAGTTTACATGCTATTAATTGCTGTTTTTCATCATTACTGAGTAGTAATTGTTTAAAAGCTGTTTTAGCATCTTTACCACCGGCTTCACAAGCCATTTTTAAACGGTTATTACTACTTCTTTTTATTGGAGCTTCCACAATTGTTATATCTTCTTTTAAAGGAGGTTCTATTACTGCAAGATAAAAACGTCCCATACTCTTATCCTGTAGTTGTTCACTAAGGGCTTGGTGTGCTTCATTATTTTTTGCGACAACCATCACACCGCTTGTACCCTTATCAAGTCTGTGTACTATACCGTGGCGTTCTTCACCGCTGATAGTAGAGAGTCTAATCCCTTTGTGTTTTAGCCAATCAACTAGAGTAGCTTCTTTAACACTTGGGGCAGGATGCACAGTTAAACCACTTGGTTTATTTATAACCAACAGTTCAGAATCTTCATATAAAACTTCTACATCAAAGTCTATCTCTAAAGCTTCAGCTTTTTTAACTTCTGGAAATTCAACTCTAATATTTTGATTCTCTTTTAGTTTTACACCCGCGCGCGATACTAACTTATCATCTACATATACACACTCTTTTTTAATGAGTTGTGCTACCTGTGAGCGACTTTGAGCTAATTTTAAAGCTAAAAAAGTGTCCAAGCGTTCAGAATTGTTACAAATATAACTTTGAGTATCGTTCATATATATACCTTTTTATTCACCTTTTGTGTTACAATTCTATATAAAAATATGGAGTAGTGTAGTTTGTGGAGAATTGATAAGCATATTTTAGCACAATTTGATTTCATTTCTATTATTCTTATAATACCATTGGTTCTAACATCCAACTGGTTAATAAATGAAGCTGTACCTGCTCTTGCACAAAAACAAATTGCATATATAGGTATTGCAACAATTGCTTTTATAGTTGTTTTCCTACTTCCGATAAGAAGAATGAATTGGCTTATACCTTTAATTTATTGGGTAAATATTTTATTGTTACTTGCTGTAGAATTTTTTGGTACCACTAGAGGAATGGGTGCTCAAAGATGGTTAGAACTCCCTTTTATAAATGCTACAATCCAACCATCTGAGTTTGTAAAACCTGCACTTATTCTTATGCTGGCATATCTAATTAACAAAACCCCTCCTTCTCGTGATGGTTATCAGATTAAAGAGTTTCTTATCCTAAGTGCATATATACTGCTTCCATTTATTCTAATTGTAAAAGAACCGGATTTAGGTACAGCTTTAGTACTTCTTATAATAGGTTACGGTACTTTATTTTTTATTGGAGTAAATTGGAAAATATGGGCTGTAATTGTAAGTGCAATACTACTTGCATCTCCACTTGTATATAAATTTGGTTTACATGATTATCAAAAAACACGTATTAAAGATTTTATTAGTGAAAAGCCATCTTATCATGTTCAACAATCAATCATTGCAATAGGCTCAGGCGGTTTAAAGGGAAAAAGTAAGGAAGAAGCCACACAAACCCAGATGAAGTTTCTTCCTATTGCTACAAGTGATTTTATATTTGCCTTTTTAGTTGAACGCACCGGTTTTTTAGGAGCACTTGGAATTATTATGATTTATGTATTACTTATTTTGCATCTACTGAGTTTAAGTGTATTTAATTCTGATTATTACATAAAGGTTGTTACCATAGCCATATCATTTATGATATTTGTATATATGGGGGTGAATATATCCATGACCATAGGTTATGCACCGGTTGTAGGTGTGCCGCTGCCAATGTTTAGTTATGGTGGTAGTAGTTTTTTAAACTTCTTAGTTTTATTTGCTATTATGCAAAACCTAATTACCTTTCAATATAAAGATATGTATGATGGAAGAGGAACTAAAAGTTTTATATAAATATAAGTGTCTTATTATTAAATATTAATTGAGATTTTATAAGAATTGTATGATTTGTTTAGATGGTGGGCACTACTGGACTCGAACCAGTGACATCTACCTTGTAAGGGTAGCGCTCTACCAACTGAGCTAAGCGCCCATCTAATTAAAAAAACACCATTATGGCGACCCCTAAAGGATTTGAACCTCTGTTACTACCATGAAGTGATAGTGTCCTTGGCCACTAGACGAAAGGGTCACTTTTAGCAAACAAAAGGTTTGTCAAATATGGCGCGGTGGACGAGACTCGAACTCGCGACCCCCTGCGTGACAGGCAGGTATTCTAACCAACTGAACTACCACCGCTTTTACTATTTGTTTTAATAATGGTGGGCACTACTGGACTCGAACCAGTGACATCTACCTTGTAAGGGTAGCGCTCTACCA
>JAPHSI010000265.1 GCA_026193155.1 Sulfurimonadaceae bacterium
TAAACACTTCAAAACCCCTTGCATCTAGGGAGAGTTCTATAAGTCTGTTGGCTACTACGTGTATGTCGTTACCAACTACGCCTGTTACTACTTTCATCTATTTTATAAGCCTATTATTTTAATTTTGTAAGGATAGCGAAAAAGTTGTAAAAGTTTGGTTAGGCTTTGTAAAACAAATGCTATTGTCATTGAAATTAACATTTTCTGTGTTAGTTTATTTAGCCAATATCAAGCTAATATTTATATAATATTAACTCAACAACAATTTAATCAGGGAAAAGTATGAAATATTTAAAAATAATTCTTATTGTATCAATGCTAATACTTACACCATTAAATGCAGCTAACAATAAAGCTTTAGCAGGTGGTATAGTTGCGGGAGTGGCTTTAATAGCAGCAATGAATGCAAATACAGAGTCTAAGTGTAAAGCCATAAATTATAAAAACTATACTGTTGGAGAAACAATGTTGGCTAGTCCAGCAAATTCAATTATTGATGATAAGTTTGATGCATGTATATCAAAAGTTGTATTATTCACTGGTAACATTAACAATACCGAATCATATAACCTAGATATTACACAAGGCCAAATAGTTAAAACAACTAAAATATCTAGTGGCTATAAAATCCAGTTTGCTACAACAGTAGTGACTCCTGTGGAACAATTATCGGGTGTTAAAACAGAACCTTTATATGTTCAAATAGATGAGCAAGGAACTATTATAAAAGCTGATAGTCCTTTAAAAAATTTAATTGAAAAAAAACTATTTAAAGTAACAGATAAAATTGTTTTAAAAGAAAAAACTTTTTCACAAGAAATTATATATACGGGTATCTCAGGAGATGAATTACATTTCCAATATAGAGAATATAAAGGAAGTACATTAAGGTGGCCATTTACAATGAACCTTATTTTCGATCTTAAAAAGTCTGATATTATAAAAATCAAACATTACAAAATACAAATTTTAGAAGCTAATAATACTCAGATTGTGTATAAGGTTTTATAAGATTAAATTACTTGTTTATCTTAAAGTTCCATTAATGGGAACTTACCTCGTTCCAACGTTGCACGTTGGAATGCATATAGCAAAAACACGTATGACCCGCATACGCTACTGCACAACTATATCTACCAAGCAATTCCCACGCACAGCATGACTAGTAGCAATGAATAACAAAACCTTACCTCGTTCCAACGTTGCACGTTGGAATGTATGGATTAAAAAATACATCCGAATTACTCCCCAGTGAATGAATCTCCATCCTTTGCTAATTCTAAACTAATAAACTATTCATTATTTAATCCTATAATACATTTGTACATAGATGGAGATATTAAAAAAATAAGTGGCAACAATATACCTCTAATCTATAGAATCTAAGTACAAATAAGTTCACAAGCAAAACAATGAATATAATAAAAATAATTATACTAATCAGTACAATATTAAATTTAGCACTCGCAAAAGACAATAACCTAGCTAATATCTTTGATAAAACTAAGTTAAATGGCACACTAGTTATAGCATCGTTAAATAATGAGGTAAAGTATATACACAATAAACAAAGGTCTACCAAAGGATATATCCCTGCTTCAACATTTAAAATACTTAATAGCCTTATTGCTCTGGAAGAAAAAGTCATAAAAGATGAACATGAAATCATAAAATGGGATGGAAAAGTTCGTTCATACGCGCCTTGGAATAAAGACCAAACTTTACAAAGTGCTATTTCAGTTTCATGTATCTGGTGCTATCAAAAATTTGCAGAAAAAATTGGAAATAAAAAATATTTAACTTATCTCAATAATATCAACTATGGTAATCAAAAAACTGGCTCTGATATAAGAACATTTTGGTTAGACGGCGACATAAGGATATCTGCTATAGAACAAATAGAATTTTTAAAACAGCTATATAAGAATCAATTACCATTTAAGCAAAAATATATTGACATCACAAAAAAAATATTAACAGTTGAAAAGAACAAAGACTATGTCATAAAAGCAAAAACTGGATTTTCCGGAAAAATCGGCTGGTATGTTGGTTATGTAGAACTAAAAAATAAAGTTTGGTTTTTTGCGCTAAATGCTGATGTAACACAAGATAAACTAAAATATAGAAAACAAATTGTAATGGAAGCTTTAAGAAGCAAAAACATTATATAGAAGAAATATGAGTATGTTTATAATAAATACTTATTACACTTCTATTCATATTTGACGATTTATATACTAAGTATATGGCTTTCATATAACTTATTGAATTAAGTCCTTATACTACAGCAACTTATTTGGAACAACTGATGTCGACTTCGGTCGGCATTAGTTTTTTACACATATATTAAATACTTTCGCTACAATTAATACATGAAAAAGAAACTTCTGCTCCTTGAAGACGACATGGCTCTAAATGAAACCGTTGTCGATTACTTTGAGAACTTAGACTATGAGATACACAGTGTTTACAACGGTAACGATGCACTGGATGCCATCTATGAGAACAACTTTGATTTGCTTCTTTTAGATGTAAATGTTCCTGACATAAACGGCTTTGAGATTTTAAAAACCATCCGCAAACAAGACAACACCACACCTGCTATTTTCATAACCTCCCTTAACTCTATGGCAGATTTGGAAGACGGATATGACAGCGGTTGTGATGACTACATACGAAAACCTTTTGCACTAAAAGAGTTAAAACTAAGAGTTGATACCATTTTAAAAAGAGAATTTTTCCATAATAACTCAACTAAAATACAGATAGATTCTGACACCTACTACGATACTTCAAACGATATACTAAACGTAAAAGGTGAGGAGATACAACTAAATAACAAAGATGCAAAACTTTTAAAACTTTTTTTACAAAACAAAGATAAACTTGTAACTCACGAGACTATATACTCTACTCTTTGGGAATATGGAGAAGATGTTAGCGAGAGTGCACTTCGCACATACATAAAGAACTTGCGAAAATACCTAGGAAAGGAAAAAATTGTCAGTATTAAAAAGCTTGGATATAGATTTACCGCAAAGTGAAAAAAAGACACTTTTTAGATTTTTATTTCTATACACTTTTTTTACACTTGTCATACTGGTTTTAACTGCTTCCATATACTACAAACTTCAAAAAGACTTGGCAGCTTCTCAGAGAAGCGTACTCTTAGGCGATTACACAAATCATTTTATAGATGATTTAAAAGGCACATACTCAAATATTTCAAAACTATTACAAAACAAAAACTTTGAAGTGTCCCTTTATGCAGATGACTACAGACTTTTATATTCAAATGCATCTAAACCTATAAAGTCCCTCACCAAAATAACAGATACTACAAACAAAACTATCCGTTACATGACCAATCCTAAAGAGTATTACTTAAATACACATTATGTCTTAGTAGAGATTTTAGACGATAAAAAGTGGTTAAAAACTACGACCAAAAATATCATCATATATAGTTTAGTATTTTTTACGGCTATGATAATTATCGGTTATTTTTTACTAAAACTCTTTTTGAAACCTATGCGGGATGCCCTGCATCTGCTTGATACATTTATAAAAGACACTACACATGAGTTAAACACTCCAGTTAGTACAATTATGACCAATATTGAACTTATAGACAAAGAGAGCATAAAAGACAAGTATCTCTTAAAAATATTAAGCCGTTTGGAGATAGGTACAAAAACAATATCAAATATATACGATGACTTAAGTTTTTTAGTCCTTCAGAATAAAATAGTCTCAAATAACCAAGATATAAATCTAAAAGATTTGATTGAACAAAGAATTGAATACTTTTTAATTTTGGCAGATATAAAAAAAGTAAAAATTACAAAAAAACTAAATCCAAACACTACGTTAAACATAGATGAGAAAAAAATCTCCAAACTTATAGACAACATCTTATCAAACGCCATAAAGTACAACAAGGTTGGCGGTTCTATCTATGTAGAATTATATGAAGGAAAACTATCTATTATAGATAGCGGGAAAGGGATTAATCAAGAAAACATAGACTTGATGTTCGATAGATACGCAAGGTTTGACAAGGTAGTTGGTGGATTTGGAATCGGTCTTAACATAGTTAAAATGATCTGTGACGAGTACGATTTAAATATAAAAATAGATTCTGAACCCGATAGATATACCGAAGTCTCAATAACTTGGTAAGTTTCACAATCATTCCACAATTATTTTCTATACTTTCTTATAACTAAAATAAAAGGAAAGCAACATGAAAACAATTAACAAAGTTATACTAGGACTAACAATAGTAGGTTCATTAACAAGTTTAGCTGCAGCAGGAGATGCAGCTTTATTTAAAAAATGTGCAGGCTGTCACGGTATGAATGCTGAGAAAAAAGCTTTAGGTAAATCTCAAGTTATTCAAGGATGGAAAGCGAGCAAAATAGAAACTGCTCTAAATGGTTACAAAGACGGAAGCTACGGAGGACCTATGAAAGCTCTTATGAAAGGTCAAGTAGCTACTTTAAATGAAGCACAAATCAAGTCTTTAGCTAAATACATAGAATCTAAAAAATAATTTCTCTCACCCAAACAATCTAGCGAAAAGACCAAGGTCTTTTCCTAGGGTTTTATCTATCATCTTTATATATGCATCTATAGTTTTTAAACCCACATCGGCTTTTTTTACCATTTTGTCTTGCCCTATTACCACAGTTAAAGGTACACTCTTTACCATAAACTTGGCAGTTAGCTTCGGATTATGTTCAGTATTGACTTTTGCTATTACTACATCTTCATCTTTATAGTGCTCATTTAGTAATGGCAAATATGTTAGAAGATTCTGACAGGGTGCACAACTCTGTGAGTAAAAGTCTATAAAAACAACTTTTTGCGTATTTTCTATAAAAGATGGGTAAGTTGCATCTGTTAACTCTAAGACTTCTGACATTTAAATCCTTTATTTTTTTACAAAGAGTTTGACATATTGTAAGTAAAAATAAGGTTATAATATGAAAAATAAATATTTATAAGGCAAGATATATGGACTTTTTTACGGCAGATATTTGTGATGAACACTTTGATAAGGTTATAACACTAAATCCGGACTTTAAAAACTACGGCGGAGCTTCTAAATGTAAGGGTGAAGTTGTAACTGTAAGACTCGATAAAAACAACTCTGAACTCATTAAAGTTCTTCGTGATGAAGACGGTACAGGCAAAGTAGTAGTCGTTGACGTAAGAGAAGAATACTTTGCAGTTGTCGGTGAGAACTTAATGAAATTTGCTCACGAAAACAACTATGCAGGAATCATTGTAAATGGTTACATCCGTGATACTTACCAGATAAAAGATATTCCAGTAGCATTATATGCACTTGGGACTTGTCCACACAAATACATCCCTACAACAGAGGGTGAGAGAGGTGTGCATCTGACATTTGGCGGGGCTAGTTTTGATAACGGTGATTATATCTATGCAGATACGGACGGAATTATAGTTACAGAGAGTCCTTTGGTTTAGACTCCCAAATATCTTTGCAAAATTATCATGGCAGATATAGAATCTATTCTGCCGTCTTTTAGATGTTTCATCTCACCTTTTATCAAGTTTTCTGCTTCAATTGACGAGTTTACCTCATCTTGATAAAACACATCTCCTTTAAAATCAACAAGACCCATAAAATGCTCTACACGACGACGCATCTCATCCTCAGAACTTCCACCCATAGGGATTCCGATAACTACAGTATCTATATCCCACTCTTTTATA
>JAPHSI010000210.1 GCA_026193155.1 Sulfurimonadaceae bacterium
CTATATAGGTCTAGGCATTGCAGGAAATTTTGCTCTGCATCTAGACCAAGCTGGTGAGGCTGAAGACTTTAAAGATATCATTACAGCAGATGAAGCAGCACCCAAAGGGATGTTTCCTTTTTACTTACCAAAACCCGTAGAGGCTGCAAAAGATATTCTAAACACTTATCCACTGGATGCAGACTACATAAAACTACCCGAGCAAGATGTAAATGTTCAAGCTGAACCTGAGGTTGGGCTTGTTTGTGAGTTAGAATATACAGGTGAGAGACTAATAGCAATAAAACCGACACATTTTGGAGCATACAACGATTGTTCTATCCGTGTAAAAGGTGCTTCTAAAATCAGCGATAAAAAGAACTGGGGTAAATCTTCAAAAGGTCTATCCAATACTCTTTTTGAGATAGATGCATTTGCGGAGGGTGGAGTTATGGATAAGTTCTCAATAGCTTCATTTTTACGTCGAGGAAATGAAGTTCATGCATATGGAGAAGACGTAGAATTAAACGGTTACAACTACTTTTACTCTAAACTGACAGACTGGATGGTAAAGCAGATAGATACTCAAAATGACTTTGGTCCATTAGAAGACTTAATCTCATATATCTCAGAGTGTGATCAACCCTCTAAAGCCATCATCTCCATAGGTGCTACACGTTACACTAAGTATGGTGAGACTACTTTTTTAAAAAGTGGTGATGAAGTCATTATAGTTGTATATGACAACACAAAACACTCTGCCAGTGAGATTTCAAAAAGAGTTATAGACTCGGTATATACAGATGACACTATGAGTGTTTTAAAACAAAAAGTTCTCTAATATGTCACGCGGTAAAAAATTAGACCTTTTCATCGGTGCAGATATAGATGATGGTTGGGCGGAGGTACAAACTCCTAGAAAATCAAAAATTGCATCCGATATATTAGAGCCCACAAAGCATCAGCTTTTTTTCTCAAAAGAAAAACGTCGTGGAAAAGTCGTAACTTTGGTGGGAGAATTTTTTCTCTCAAAAGAAGAAGCTAACTCAATACTTAAAACTTTAAAAAAGAAACTCGGATGTGGTGGAAGCTATAAAGAAGGCTTCATGGAATTCCAAGGCGATATAAAAGACAAGGTGCGCCCTCTTTTAGTAGATGCAGGTTTTAGGTTTAAACCCAAGCACTAAAAACTTTTTTTGCATCTTCATAACCCATCTCATATAACTCATCAAACTTTTTAAATGAAAAGATGGAATACTTGTTTATCTTCTCACTCTCTATATAATAATCATAATCATTTTTTTGTCTATCAGCTGTTTTAAACATCCTTATAGCCATAACTTTTTTCAAATAACTCATCAATCTTGGACGGCTTTTCTTTTTAAGAAGAGGATGCAGATTTACACCTACAAGCGGAAGATTATATTTTTTTAGAGGTTCATATGGTAGATGATTTTCAAACCCACCGTCTACTAAAAGCTTTCCATCATAAGAGACTGGTTTAAAAACAGGGACTAATGCACTCGAAGCTGTACATAATGTTCTTATATCACCACTGTTAAAATAAAGTTCATCACCATTTTGTAAATCAAGTGCCGTTACATACACAGGTATATCTAGATCTTCAAAATTCTTTTTTCTAATCAATGCATCTATAGATGGTGTATTTGTATCTACATTAAATATAGACTCCCTAAACCAAGCAAGGGAAAACATCTTTTTTAAATCTTTTGACTTAAAGATCTCTAACTGCTCTTTTGGACTGACTCCAGATGCATATGAAGCAGCTATGATTGAGCCTATGGACGTACCACAGATTGCTTTTACTTTTATATCACTATCATCCAAGTATTGTAAAACGCCTATATGATAAGCACCTCTTGCACCACCACCAGATAAAGCTAAAACTATTTCTCGTTTTTCTCTAACCAATTTATCACCTCAAAACTTCCATCAAAATTTTCAACTATACAGCTACATGACTCAACCCAATCACCACAGTTTAAATACTCTATACCATTTATTTCTTTTGCTTCAGCCTTGTGGATATGTCCACATATAACACCATTATATCCTTTTTTCTTTGCATGGGTAGAGAGGATACCCTCAAAATCCGTTATAAAAGAGACAGAACTTTTTATGTTATCCTTGACATACTTTGAGAGTGACCAATACTTTTTAACTCGCATTAGTTTACGTATCTTTTGTAAATAATGGTTTATAAAAAGAACAAAGTCATATCCGACATCACCAAGAAGTGCAAGCCATTTTTTCGTCATAGTTATGCTGTCAAAAAAATCACCGTGTGTTATTAGATATTTTTTTCCACTTAAAGATATATATTCCGATTCATTTTCTATATAAAGGTTATCCCCCATAATAAGAGGAGTAAAGGGGCGTAAAAATTCATCGTGGTTACCTGTTATTAAGTACACTTTTGTACCTTTTCTAGCTTTTCTGAGAATCTTTTGAATAACATCAGAATGAGATTGTTCCCATTTGAACTTTCTTTTTATAGCCCATCCATCAATAATATCACCAACAAGATAAAGGTTGTCCGACTCTGTATCTTTTAAAAAATCTAAAAACTGTTCTGCTTGGGAAAAACGTGTACCTAAATGTATATCTGACACAAAGATTGATTTATAATTCATGGGTAACATTCTAATTTCAATAAATTACACTCTTGTAACTAAACGGTTACAGTTATATTACTAAACTTAGTTATAATTTTTAAAAATACCATAGGAAAATTTATGAACTTTATTAAAAAAATCTTTTATCCAATCGGAGCAACTCTAAAGTATATACAAGACCACTTCAAAGCGATGCTCTTTGTGCTTTTACTTTTTTTAATTTTTGCACCCACAGAAGAGGCAAACTTAAGTCATGTAAACCTACAAGAGATTAAACTGGTCGGTCCTATATTTGACGCAACGGATATAGTTGAAAAAATAGATAAAGCAAGAGAAAGTGCAAACATCAAAGGTGTTCTTTTAAATGTAAACTCTCCAGGTGGTGCCGTTGCGCCATCTGTTGAAATAGCTTATGCTATAAAAAGATTAAAAAAAGTAAAACCGGTAGTCGTATATGCAAGCGGAACTCTTGCAAGCGGTAGTTATTATGCGAGCATCTGGGCAAATGAGATTGTAGTAAATCCAGGTAGTATGGTTGGGAGCATCGGTGTTGTAATGCAAGGTGCGGATGTAAGTGAACTTATGAGTAAAATAGGTATAAAAAGCCAGAGTGTCCAAGCAGGTAAATATAAAAAAGTAGGTACAGGCGACAGAGCGTGGACAAAGTATGAAGTTGATGAGTTAAACAAAGTTATCTACGGTACTTACGATATGTTCACAAAAGATGTAGCAGATGCAAGAGGCTTGGACTTTAAAAAGCGAGATACATATGCAAATGCACATATTTTTACGGCAAGTCAAGCCAAAGATGTGGGTTTAGTTGATTCGCTTGGTGTAAAGTATGATGCAAAAAAGAAAGCTCAAGCCCTGAGTGGTGTAGCGTTTCCTGAGTGGAGCAAAGAAGATAAGTTTGATAAACTAATGAAAAAACTTGCCGCAGAAGCTTCTTCATCTATACATATGTATTTTCCAGAGTTAAGTCTTAGATAAAGACTTAGCCTCTGTTAATTTTCTAAAAAAATCTATTAAAAACACTAGAAAAATAGATAAAATAAGCCCTGTTACAAATGCAATAACTACTATCAATTTTTTCTTTGGTTTAACAGGGTAGTCTTTAACAATATACTTTCCTACCAAAGATGAATTTTGCATATAATTTTTTGATAATTTATACTCCAAATCCTTTATTTTTTGTTCCAGTTTTATTTTTTCATTAACAAGCGTTACATCAATTTTATATTTTAATTTTCTTAGTGTATCATTTTGAATATTTTGCTTTTCTTTTTCCAAATTTACAAGTGTAATTTCTTCTAAATTTTTGATTTTTAATTTTATATCTCTAATATCAATTTCTTGAAGATTATTTTTTTCCTTTTTCAAATTTTTTAATATTATATTTATCAAATTTTTTATCTTTAAACTTAAATCCCTAATTGTAATTTCTATAAAATTCTTTTTTTCTCTTTGCAACGACGGTATAGTTTCAGATTCAATAGTTTTTTTAGATATTTTTAAATCTTCTATCTTATTTTGTGAGCCTAATATCAAATTTTGGTAATTTACCATTTGGATTGACGATATAGTGGTAAAAGAAGGATCACTACTCTTTTTCATATTTTCAACTATATTATTTACGGCTATTATATATTCTTCCAATTTTTTAGTATGAAAATTTATCTTATTATTAATTGAAGGAAGAGTTTGCTCATGTAAAAACTTAATTTTTTCATCAATCTTTACAATTTCTTGTTCATTAATATTTTCTATCTGTTTTTCTAACTTTTTTATATCTTGATTTTTTATTACGTCTATTTTTTTATCTATAGAAGCTATTTTTTGTTCTTTAATATTTTTTATCTGTTTTTCTAATTTTTTTATATCTTGATTTTTTATTACATCTATCTTTTTATCTATTTGCGTTAACTTATGTTTTTCAAGAACGCTTAATTCGTATTCCAAATTTTTTATTTGAAATTCATCTATATTTTTAATCAGCCTTTTTGTATCATTTATCTTATTTAAAATATCTCTACTTTTTAAATCAATTTTCGGCTTATATAATTTTTTTAAATATTCTAAAACCTCTTTGTTCTTTTTCAGTGCTTCTTCATTTAAAGTAGCTTCTGTTTTTATCTCAATATAATTTTTTACCTTTTTATTTTGGGATATATCAGTAACTACAGAAATAAACTTATCAATTTTTGTTGTTTTTTCTTCAACTTCAAATACAATATTTAACTTTTTAACTATTGAAGATGGATTATCAAGTAGTTGTTGTTCATTTTTTTCATCATACCCTATAAAACCTATTTGAACATTCGATTTCACTTCGTATATCTGAGTTTTTGAATAAGCATATAAAACAGCTGATGCTGTAACAATAAAAGTAAAAATTAGTATAAAAATTTTTTTGTCCCATAAGGTTTTAAAAAGTTCAACTAAGTCTATCTCATCTTCATAAAATGTTTTGTTAACTTGTTTTTCCATTAAACCAAAGACCTTAAATCTATAAGTATCAAGAAAACTATTATTGTAATTAATGAACCCAAAGAAGCATAAATATATATATTTTGTTTTTTCATAAAATAGACCTTGTTTTATTCCCTATAGGGAATTTTAAAAATATTTTATCGGATATATACTTAAATTTTCACTATAGGGAATAAAATTGTCTGAATATGTTGATATATCACAAAAAAAGTTAAATAAGTTTTATAAAAAAATTGCTGATAATGTAAAAAAAATAAGAAAAGAAAAAGGTGTTACTCAATTAGACTTAGCCTTAACAATTGGACATAAGTCGGTAAGTACCATAGGAAAGATTGAAGCAAATTTAGAAAATAAACATTATAATATTGAACAACTATATAAAATTAGTAAAGCTTTAGATGTTGATATTAAAGATTTTTTTTAGTCAATACTTTTGCATTAACAACTATCTTATCATCCATCAACTCGAAATCATCATCAATTTTCAATTCGCTAATATCTATAACTTTTTTATTGCGTGAGAGTTGAGCGAAACCCCTTTTTGTTTTATACTTTGGGTTGTTTGATTCTAAATTTTTCAAGGCGTTATTTAGCTGACTTTGTTTAGTATTTAAAACAGAGTTTATAGCATGTGGGAGTTGTGAGAAAATTTGTTCTAAATCTCTTTTATGAGATTGCATTTTAAAATTTACAGCTTGTAATATGTTCTCTTTTAGTCCCTTGATTTCATCTAACTTTTGACTTAACTTTTTCTCAACAGAGTTTTGTTTATAAACTTGATTTAGATGATTTAACTCTTGATGTTTATTATATATTTTTTGTTCAATTATTTGCGTAAATTGATTTGATACTCCATCAAGATATTGATAAAGTTCATTCTCATCAGGCAATATCATCTGCATCGCGGCACTTGGTGTCGGGGCTCTTAAATCTGCTACAAAATCAC
Source organism: Sulfurimonadaceae bacterium (assembly GCA_026193155.1). GTDB lineage: Bacteria > Campylobacterota > Campylobacteria > Campylobacterales > Sulfurimonadaceae > Sulfurimonas. The sequence continues at coordinate 6,052 of JAPHSI010000210.1, forward strand.
TTATAACAGTATCTATTTCATGCCCTACTGCACTTACGACAGGCACTTTAGAAGCAAATACGGCGTCAGCTACTATCTCTTCATTAAATGCCCACAAATCTTCCATACTTCCGCCACCTCGACCGACTACTAAAATATCATATTCTTTTGCAGATGCTACTTTTATAGCAGATGCAATTGAGTTTGCGGCACTCTCACCTTGAACAAGTACATCATATATATCTATCTCAATATCTCTGTATCTATGATTTGCTACTCTTAACATATCTTGTAGTGCTGCTCCCGTTGCGGAAGTTATCAGTGCAATACGTCTTGGAAATTTTGGTAGTTGCTTTTTAATCTCAGAATTAAAATAGCCTTTATCATGAAGCTTTTGTTTTAGTTGCTCATACGCCAAAGCTAAAGCACCCTGACCTGCCGGTTCAATATTGAAGCAGTTTACCTGATAACTACCACGAGGTGTGTATACACTGACTGCCCCATCAAGTATAACTTTCATACCCTCTTCTAGCTGAAACTTTAACCTTGAAGCATTGCCCCTAAACATAACGCAAGAGACTGCAGAGGAATTGTCTTTTAGAGTGAAATATATATGCCCTGAATTATGAAAAGTTATACGAGATAATTCACCCTCAACGAGTACTCGTGTAAAACTGGTTTCAAGTAAAGTTTTTATCTGTTCATTCAGTGCTGAAACACTTAAAGTATTCATATATTCTCCAAAAATATTTACGTGATTATAGCATCTAAGATTATAATTATTGCAAAATGCAATATTTTTAAAGGTAAATCATTTTAGAGAGTATAATTTCTC
>JAPHSI010000085.1 GCA_026193155.1 Sulfurimonadaceae bacterium
ATATCATTATCTATGGTAGAAGGAATACCGCAAAACTTTACGCCAAAATCTTTATAAAATTGATGAAGTCCGCGAAATGAACCATCCCCTCCTAAAACTACAAGCGAGTCGATATTTAATCTATCTAAGTTTTCTTTTGCGACTTTACGAAACTCATATTCTAAAAATCTTTTACTTCTAGAACTTCCTATCTTAGTCCCGCCGCGAGTGATAATACCTGCTACGTCTTTGTAGGAAGCTTCTTTTATATGGTTATCAATTAGACCTTCATAGCCGTTATAAACAAAATACGGTGTAATATTTTTACTCTTTGTATATTCAACAAAATGTTTAAGTGCAGGGTTCATACCCGACACATCTCCGCCTGAACACATAATCGCAATATTTTTCATTTTTATATCCATAATCACTAATTATCTTAGTTTACCATTTTATAAACTAGGTTTAGATAAAATTCCATAATTTATTTTTCCAAGGAATTGCATTGTCTAAAAGAGCATTAGTAAGCGTTAGCGATAAAGCAGGTGTGGTTGAGTTTTGTCAGTCGTTAGTAAACAACGGTTTTGAAATAATTTCAACAGGCGGTACATACAAAAAGTTAGTAGAAGCTGGTATAAAAGCTATAGAAATTGATGAAGTAACAAAGTTTCCAGAGTGTTTTGAAGGGCGTGTTAAAACACTAAATCCTTATGTTCACGGTGGTATTTTACACAGACGAGATAAACAATCACATCTTGATCAAGCCAAAGAACTTGGCGTTGAAGCAATTGATTTGGTATGTGTAAACCTTTACCCGTTTAAAGAGACTATTGAGCGTACTGATGACTTTGATGACATCATTGAAAATATCGATATCGGTGGACCTACAATGGTTAGGAGTGCGGCTAAAAACTTTGACTCTGTTATGATTGTTACAGATGTTAGTGATTATGCAAATGTTATAGATGCAATAGAGAATGAAAAAAATACTGTCGAGTTTAGACGTAGTCTAATGATAAAAGCGTATGAGCATACGGCAGCGTATGATTCTATGATAGCAAACTATATGAACTCTCGTTTCAATGAAGGTTTTGGCGAGAAACAATTCGTAGTCGGTAACAAGGTAATGGATACTCGTTATGGTGAAAATCCTCATCAAAAAGGTGCACTTTACGAGTTTGACAAGCACTACTCAAACAACTTCAAAACTCTAAAAGGTGAAGCAAGTTTTAACAACCTTAACGATTTAAGCGGCGCTGTTAAAATTGCATCTGCATTTGGTGAAGAAAATGCAGTTTGTATCACTAAACACGGTAATCCTTGTGGATTTGCCATAAAAGATAACTTGCTTGAAGCATATACGGAAGCTCTAAAATGTGATCCGGTATCTGCATTTGGCGGTGTTGTAGCTGTAAACGGTGTTGTTACAAAAGAGCTTGCCCAGATGATGAATGAGATATTCTTAGAGGTTATCATTGCCGGTCGCATAACTGAAGAAGCTCAGGAAGTGTTTGCTTCTAAAAAGCGTATCAAACTATTTGAGATGGGAAGTGACAGACTTGTTTTAGCTAACGATGCAAAAGACTTTAAACACATTGACGGTGGATTTGTATTCCAAGATGCAGATAAAGTTGGTGAAGATGAGGTTAAAAATGCAAAACTTGTTTCTAAAGTAGCTGCAGATGCACAAGATATGAAAGATTTAGAGATAGCATATAAAGTAGCATCTCTTACAAAATCAAATTGTGTAGTATATGTTAAAAATTCTGCAATGGTAGCAGTTGGTATGGGTATGACAAGCCGTGTTGATGCTAGCCAGTGTGCACTTAAAAAAGCTAAAGAGATGGGTCTTGACGTAACGGGTGCAGCACTTGCATCTGAAGCATTTTTCCCGTTCCGTGACAGCATAGATGCAGCAGCAGCAGCTGGTGTAAAAAATGTAATCGAGCCTGGTGGAAGCATCCGTGATGATGAAATCATTGAGGCTGCTAACGAGTTTGGAATGAGTTTATACTTTTCAGAAGTGCGTCACTTTTTACACTAAGAGTTATAAAAATTAAAATAGCGACGCAACTTCAGCGTTGCTACGCTCTTCGTGTACTAATAGTACACTTCCTTACTATGCGCCTCGAATTTACACCGCTCTTTTGATTTTAAAGTTTTATGTTAAAAATAATATTTTTTTCAATTATCAACTATCTGCGTATTAAATGTAGTGTAGAGAAATTAACATAAACAAAACATCTACAGCGGAAGGGTCGAAATTTAAATTTCGGGGTACCCACCGTGAAGCCGTTTTGTGTTGCTGATTTCTTGAAGCGAAATATTATTAGTAGAGGACAAGTTGATTGACATCCACTCAACCTTTATGATATAATAATACTTAATATAAACAATTATAAATATATCAGGAACTATTAAAATGGCAAAATCATTATACGAAACACTAGAAGTATCAGAAGGTGCTAGTGAGAGTGAAATTAAAAAAGCATATAGAAAATTAGCTCGTCAGTATCACCCGGATGTAAATAAAGATAAAGGTGCTGAGGATAAATTTAAAGAGATTAATTCAGCATATGAGATATTAAGCGATAAAGAGAAAAAAGCTCAGTATGATCAGTTTGGTGACCAGATGTTTGGTGGGCAAAACTTCCATGATTTTACACGTTCACACGGTGGAGCAGGGGCATCTGATTTAGATGAAATTTTAAGACAAATGTTTTCAGGTGGAGGCGGCGGCTTCGGTGGAGGCTTTGGTGGTGGTAACCCATTTGGCGGAGGTGGTTTCGGTGGAGGCTTTGGCGGAGGATACCAAGAGCCAAACCTAGATATTGAAACATCTGTTACTATACCGTTTTCTGTAAGCATCCTTGGTGGTTCTCACTCTGTTTCTGTTCAAAATGACAGATTTGATATTAAAATACCAGCAGGTGTAAAAAGCGGTGAGAAGATGCGTGTCAAAGGAAAAGGTCATTCTCAGGGCGGACGTAAAGGTGATTTGTTTTTAAAGATAAATGTAGCCCCAAATCCTGAATATACCAGAGATGGTGATGATTTAGTAAAAACATTTGATGTACCTTTAAAAGCTGCTCTTTTTGGAGATAAAGTATCAATCCAGACTTTAGAGAAAGAGATTAAACTAAAAGTACCACAAAATACAAAAAATGGACAAAGCTTCCGTGTAAAAGAAATGGGTGCAATGAACAGAAAAACAAAAACTCGTGGTAATTTATATCTAAAAGCAAACATTGTTTTACCAAATGTAGATGAACTAGATTCTGATTTGGTAGAAACTATGAAAGAAAAACTTCCCCAGGAGTAAGATATGATACATCAATATGATGAACCGGTTTACCTAATAAGCGTAGTTGCAAAGATATTAGATATACATCCTCAGACGCTGCGTCAGTATGAAAGAGAGAACCTAATTTGTCCATCTCGTTCAGGTGGTCGAATAAGGATGTATTCTCAAAGAGATATCGATAAGATAAAGTTGATTCTAAGACTTACGCGTGAGCTTGGTGTTAATCTAGCAGGTGTAGATATTATACTTAGGCTTAAAGACAATGTAGATGATATGGAGCAAGAGATTGCACAGCTTAGACATGAACTTCAAAAGTCCAGAAATGCTCATTCTGTATCTCCGGATAAAGCTCTGGTTACAAAAAAATCAATTTATGAGATGATAATCTTTGAGGATTAGCCTTTTTACTTTTTCCTCACAACTATAGACTGTTTTCTCATTCTATAGAGCTCATTAGGCTCATTATCAAATTCATCATATTCTAAAACTTCAAAACTATCATCAAAAAAAGTTTTTAATTCATTTGCTTGGAGTAAAAAATCTGGATTAGAATCAGGTTTCGTATTCGAGGTGTGATGCATATATGTCTCAATAATCATAATACCGTTTTTGTAAAGTGCATCTGAGAGTTTTTTTATAGCTTCTCTATCTAGATAATTGCATTTTACAATTAGGTTATATTTTTTTTGAGCTTTAAAGTTATCTAAATCCATCTGTTTTGTATTTATATTTTTTATTTTGTTTGCAGTTAGGTTTTCCAAAGCTACTTCAGAAATATCATATGCATCTACG
>JAPHSI010000028.1 GCA_026193155.1 Sulfurimonadaceae bacterium
AGTGACATGCATGGTAGCGGATTTGCTACAAACGAGAATTTAGCCGCTGTTGAGATAGAGTGTCAGGATTGTCACGGTACTACTAAAAAATATCCTTGGGAGTTACCACTTGGATTTTCAGACGAATATAATACTACTTTGACTAATTCTAAAGGCAGGGGTGTTGTAGAGGATGTTGCAAAATACTTAAAACAAGGTTTCGTAGCTGATGCTAAAGATGGTTATCTGCTCAGCTCACGTGCCAATCCTCTCCCAAATGTTGTAAAAAAAGAAAATAATGTAATCGTGCATTTAGCAAACGGTAAAGAGATAGAATTAAAACCGCTTAAACTTTTAAAAACCACAAAAGAATTGTCTAAAAATGCACTTGTCGCGATGGATGCTGTAGATGCACATACAAATAAGTTAGAGTGTTATACATGTCATGTTAAATGGACCCCTCAGTATTATACAGATAAAAAAAATACCTTTCTAAGATGGGAAGAGCCAACACTCGCTCAAAACGGTGAAGGTAGGATTAGCCCTATAATCCAAAAACATCAAAAAAGTTTAACTGCCCAACCTCATAATATAAGTAAAAAAACTAGAACTTGTGAGAGTTGTCATAGTTCAAATAAAGCGATGGGGCTTGGGATAGATGGAGTTAAAAGCAGTTTTTCAAAAGTAAGAAAGATAGATAGTACTTTTAGTTTGGCTTCTACTTTGAATGAAAAACAGCTGGACAAATTAGACCGTAGGGGGATGTGTTTGTCTTGCCATGAAAGCATCCCAAAAGGAAACTTGGCAGTATCTGTTATGACACATGCAGCTGAGATGGCAGAATTTAATATAGATACAAATATGCATAAAAATATCTTATATCAGATTTTACATATAGGTGCTTGGACCCAGGTTTTAGGGGTAGTATTAATGTTGTTAATAATTGCTTATTTAATTTATGCTAACTTTATAAAAAAGAAACCTGTAAATCCTAGAAATGAAGGGTGGAAATAAATGAATAATATATATAAATATGGAAAACTATGAAAAGATTAACTAAAGAAGAAGCACTTGATTTAATAAGAAATGCCGACTTGAAAGAGTTGGGAAAGATGGCCTCAGAGCGTAAAAAAGAGTTGCATCCAAAAGGTGTTACTACATTTGTGGTTGATAGAAACATAAACTATACAAATATATGTTGGGTTGATTGTAAGTTTTGTGCTTTTTACAGACATGAAAAAGATGAAGATGCATATGTACTTTCTTTTGATGAGATAGACGCAAAGATAGACGAACTGCTAGAAATCGGCGGTACTCAAATCCTTTTCCAAGGCGGTGTGCATCCAAAGCTGAAAATAGAGTGGTATGAAGACTTGGTTGAGCATATTCATACAAAATATCCAACCATAACTATACATGGGTTTTCATCTATTGAGATAGATTTTATAGCACGCGTATCACGTATTAGCGTGCAGGAGGTATTAGCTCGACTTAAGGCAAAAGGTCTTGCATCTATACCGGGTGCAGGGGCTGAGATACTCTCAGATAAAGTTCGTGATATTATTGCACCTAAGAAAATTGATTCTGATGTGTGGATTGATATACATCGTCAAGCTCACAAACTTGGTATTATGTCTACAGCTACAATGATGTACGGAACAGTTGAGACTGATGAAGATATAATAGACCATCTTGAAATGGTAAGAAGTCTTCAAGATGAAACGGGTGGATTTCGTGCATTTATAATGTGGAGTTTTCAATCTGACAATACAGAACTACTTCGTCAAATACCTGATATGGAAAAACCATCTTCAAACCGATACCTAAGACTTTTAGCTGTTGCAAGACTATATCTTGATAATGTTCCAAATATTCAGAGTTCATGGGTGACTCAAGGACCGTATATAGGTCAAATGGCACTTAAATTCGGTGCAAACGATTTGGGTTCAACTATGATGGAAGAAAATGTTGTAAGTAGTGCAGGGGCTGGTTTTACAATGGCAAAAGATGAGATGGTGCATCTAATACGGGATGTTGGAGAACATCCGGCAATTAGAAATACAGCATATGAGATATTAGAGAGATTTTAAGATGAAAAAATTCTTAATATTATTTTTATTGATAGGACAAATTTTAATGGCAGCAAAAATAGAACATATAGAGATAGATGATTTAAAAATTCCGATTATTTTTGAACAAGACAAAAGACTACCGCTTGTAAATATGCAGTTTATTTTTCAAAATGCAGGGAGCATTACGGATAAGGATAAAGCTGGACTTGCTAAGTTTAGTGCTTCTATGATGAGTGAGGGTACTAAAACATTAGGTTCATCCGCATTTGCTGAAGCACTCGAAGCAAAAGCTATACATATCTCTGCATCTACTGGTCGTGAGACTTTTGTAATTGAAGCTGGTTCTATAAAAGATGAGTTTGATGAGACTTTAAAATACTTTGATATGCTTTTAGAAGATCCAAATCTAACTGAAGATGCTCTCAAAAAGGTGAAGTCCGTAAAACTTGGTTCCCTTGCCAGAAAAGAAAATGATTTTGACTATGTAGCTGCTAATGAGTTAAAATCTATTATGTTTGATGGTACACCTTTAGCAAATCCGGCGTCTGGAACTATAAAGAGTGTAGAGTCTATAGAGTTAGATGACGTTAAAAGCTTTTTAAAAGAGCACCTTGTAAGTAATAGACTTATAGTAGTAGTGGGCGGTGATATATCTTTAGAGGATACAAAAAATAAATTAAAAAACATAATCTCTAAAATGCCTAAAGGTAAGATGCAAAAACTAAAAACTTATGAAGTCACAAAAGATGTAAATGAAAGAATATTAAAAAAAGAGACTGAGCAAGCTTATGTATATTTTGGCTCGCCGTATAATATGGATGTAAGTGATGAAGACTATTATAAAGCTCGCGTAGCTACATTCATACTTGGTACTGGTGGTTTTGGAAGCCGTATGATGGAAGAGATAAGAGTTAAAAGAGGGCTTGCATACTCAGCATATGTTAGAGTAAATGTAAATAAGTCGGGTTCATATATGAGTGGATATCTTCAAACAAAAATAGAGTCGATGCAAGAAGCAAAATCTACAGTTAAAGAAGTTATATCGGAATTTGTAAAAAACGGTGTGACAAAAGAAGAACTTGAACAGACTAAAAAGTTTTTACTTGGGAGTGAGCCATTAAGAGTTGAGACTATGAGTCAGAGATTAAGCCGTACTTTTCAAAATTACTATAGAGGTTTGCCTTTAAATAATTCAGATATAGAACTAAAACAAATAAAAGCATTGACATTAGATGATTTAAATAAATATATTAAAGCCCATAGTGAGATTTTAGATTTAAGTTTTGCAATTGTTACAAGACCTTAGTATTTTATTTATTATAATCTTCTAATACATCTTGCCATATTTTTAAGTAATTTTTGGACTTAGAAGGTAATAGTAACATTCTTATAGATATTATTATCAATACAAGTCCGAGACCTATGCTTAAAAGTGGATTCATACTAAAAAACATAGCGATATATACAATTGAGAACATTACAAATATAACGGCAATTGTCTTTGTTTCATAACCTATAATCTTTGGTATTGAGGCTTTTTTAGAAAATAATGAAAATGCTTTCTCCCAATGTATAGTTCCATCATTAACATTGCTTGCTTTGGAATCTACAGCATTAAGAAAACTAGCATTACGAAATATTTTATAGCTAAGACTGGATATATACAAACTAGAAGCAAATAGTATTGCAAAGGAGGCAAAAAGTGTTATTAAAGCAAATTTGTCTTTATCTGCTATGGATATAAGCCCGACTGCTATAATTGTAGGTACAAATATTTGTAATATCCTGTTTTGTGAATCCGATATCTCTTTTAGCACTTTGTCTCTGTCTTTCTCTGCTATTACTAAATCCATCTAAAACCTTTAAAAAATTTCATAAATAATAACACATAAAAGTTTAAATAGATAATATATAACTTATAAATATATGGCAAAATGACATAAAATAAACTTAGCGAAAAAAAATATAATAATATTGTGCCATAAATCAAAAGGTTGGTTATGAAATTTTTAAAAGACAAAGAAGAAAAGTTTAAA
>JAPHSI010000011.1 GCA_026193155.1 Sulfurimonadaceae bacterium
GTAAGGGTGTGTTTGAAAACGGCAGTTTTTTCTTTGTTGGGGATGTTAAGCAGTCCATTTACCGTTTTCGTGGTGGAGTAAGTGCTCTTTTTGGAGAAGTAGCACGTGAGAACGCTACTCTAACACAGCCACTTTTGACGAACTACCGTTCACAAAAAGAGGTTATAGAGTTCGTCAACCGTGTGTTTGAGCATAAGATAAAAGATTATAAAGCTCAACTTGTACGCCCTGAAGCAGATGCGGGTTATGTTGAAGTTATACAAAGCGATATGCTTTTAGATGAGGTCTTAAAACAGGTTCAAAATCTGTTGAGACTAGGTGCAGATGCAAACAACATAGCTATACTTTGTGCAACAAACGGTGATGGGGAAGATGTAAAGCTGCATCTGGAGCATGAAGGTATAGAGGTTGTAACGGAGACCACTACAAAACTTATAAATCAAAGAAGTGTAAAAGCTGTTTTGGAGTACTTGAAATATCTTTATTTCAATGAGGATATATATCGTTATAACTTTTTTGCTTTGATAGAGAGAGATGTAGATAAAATCGATATGCTAGATTTGAATAAAAACACTATTTTAGACATAGTAAAAGGTGTTATAAAAAAATACTCACTTTTTAACTCAGATGCAAATCTGCTTCGTTTTTTGACTACGGTTGATAGATGTAAAGATATAGAGGCACTTCTTTTTGAGTATGAACGCATTGACACATCCGCTGCTGCAAGTGAGTTAAGCGGTGTAAGGGTTTTAACTGTTCACAAGTCAAAAGGCTTGGAGTACGAACATGTCATAGTTATGGACAGACTAAAAAAAGCACCACCGAATAAAGATGCAATCATTTATGAATATGACGGTATAAACTTGCAAAATATCTATCTGCGCATAAAAGGCAGAGACGAGTTAGATGCAAACTATGAAAATGCACTCAAAAAAGAGAAAAAACTTATTTTGGAAGATTCGCTAAATGCTCTTTATGTTGCTTTTACAAGAGCGAGAGAAAACTTGTTTGTTATCAAAAAATCAAAGGCTTCGACTTTTGATATTTTAGATTTATCTGTTGGAAGTTCAGGTGTTTTAAAAGTTGAAAAAGCAAAACAAGAAACTAAAGAGCAGTATTTAGATGGGTTAGAGTATGAGGAAGAATATTACGGTCCGCAAAGTGATGTCGTTAAAGTGGAAGATGAAGAGATAGAAGTTGATATAAAAGCTCAAAATTTTGGAACGGCTCTTCACTTTATGTTGGAGATGTTGAGTGAGTTCTCAATAGAGCATATCTCAGATGCAAAAGATATGATGTTAAATAAATTCGGACATATTTTAGAAGATGCAGAGATAGCAGATATACAAAACCGCGTAGAGATGCTAGTGAAAAATCAAGAGTTTTTGGAGTTGTGTAATGGAGAAGTTTTTAAAGAACAATCTCTTAGATACAACGATAACCTAAAATATATAGATTTGTTAGTAAAACATAAATCGGGTGTTTGGAATATTATAGATTATAAAAGTTCAACAAAATACTCTGAGCATCATGTAGAACAAGTCCGAAGTTATATAGATGCAGTTGAAGAGATAACAGGTGAGATGGCAGAGGGTTATTTGTGTTACTTGTTAAATGATGAAATTAAAGTTATTGAAGTATAAATAAAGGGGCATAGATGCAAGATCCAAAACAAAGAAAAAATATACGAAGCGGTATGAGTGTAGCGATAGTCTTAAAACAAGACCAAGCGAGTGGTCTGTTGACTGATGGAGTTGTTAGGGATATCCTTACCAAATCAGCTTCGCATCCACATGGAATTAAGGTAAGACTTATGAGTAGAGAAGTAGGAAGAGTTAAAGAGATATATTCAAAGTAAATTATTAAGTTTCAAGTAACTAATATAGTTTATAATTATGTAAAGATTAACAAGAAAAAGGACATATTATGACTAAGAAATATATATGTGAGATGTGTGACTGGATATATGACCCTGCTGAAGGTGATCCTGATGGCGGTATTGCTCCGGGGACACCTTTTGAGAAAATTCCTGACGATTGGACTTGTCCTGATTGCGGTGCTACAAAAGATGATTTTGTTGAATATACTGAGTAAAAATTTAGTTTGAGTATATCTTTTGTAGAAGGGTTTTTATTAGGTCTAGGAGCGGCTGTTCCGCTTGGACCTATTAATATTCTTATGATGAATGAGGCTATTAAAAAATACCGAAATGGTGTTTTAATAGGTCTTGGTGCTATGAGCGCAGATGTTATGTATTTGATGTTTATAGTATTTGGACTTGTTGTATTTATTACGCAGCCTATAATTCTAGATACTTTGGCTATTTTTGGTGGAAGTTTTTTAATCTACTTGGCGTATCTTATTTTTAAAAATAGAGATGCAAAACTAAATGTAGCAAAAGAAAAAATAGTTCATACCAGTGTCACAAAACTTTACATAAAAGGTTTTGTCCTTACTGCAATAAATCCATACACCATAGGTTTTTGGTTAAGTGCATCTAGTTACATAGCTACAAAAGAACTGGACACTTTAGTAACTCTACTTGGAATGCTTAGTGCAATACTTTCATGGATAGTGCTTATGCCTTATTTGGTACATAGAACTAAGCATAAAATATCTCCAAAAGTATCGCATTGGATAAGTATTGCATCGGCTATTATTTTATTTGCTTTTGGTATAATGATGTTTATAAATCTTCTAACATCTTAAAACCTTAAAGAAATCATAAATTCAGTAAAGTTTAATTAAAGTTGACTTAAATTAAGTCATTTATAAGTTTACATGGATATACTTCCGACACTAAATTAAACGAAAGGTTCATTCAATGAAATTTACTAAAATTGCAACTGAAGAACAAATCGATAGAAAATGGATTCTAATCGATGCAGAAGGTAAAACTTTTGGTCGTATGATTACTGAAGTAGCTACTGCACTTCGTGGTAAAAATAAGGCATGTTTTACTCCAAATATTGACTGTGGTGACTATGTAGTTATCATCAATGCTTCTAAGGCTAAATTTAACGGTCTTGGTAAAATAGCAAATAAAGAATACTTTTCACATTCTGGTTACTTCGGTTCAACTAAGAGTGTTAAAATGACTGAGCTTTTAGAGAAAAATCCTGAGAAACTATACAAATTAGCTACTCGCGGTATGCTTCCTAAAACTAAGCTTGGTGCTAAAATGCTTAAAAAATTAAAAGTATATGCAGGTGCTGAACACCCTCACACTGCACAACTAGCTAAGTAAGGACATATAGATGGCAAATAAAACATATGCAACAGGACGTCGTAAAGCGTCAATCGCAAAAGTATGGTTAACTCCAGGTACTGGTAACATCACAATCAACGGTCTTTCAATTGACGCTTGGTTAGGTGGACTTGAAGCTAAGAAACTTCGTGTTAAACAACCACTTGTTTTAACTAAACAAGATACTTCAGTTGATATCGTAGCTACTACTTTAGGTGGTGGTTTCGGTGGTCAAGCTGACGCACTACGTCACGGAATTAGCCGTGCTTTAGTAGCATTCAACCCAGAATTAAAAGCTATCCTTAAACCTGAAGGTATGATGACTCGTGATTCACGTGTTGTTGAACGTAAGAAACCAGGTAAGAGAAAAGCTCGTCGTTCTCGCCAGTTCTCTAAACGTTAATCGTTTATATCTTTATCAGTGCCCTATGGCATTGATAAAAACTCTTTTTTAAAAACTTCACATTAAACTTATTTATATATAATACTTCCCATGAAAAAACTTTTTATAATAGCATCTATAATATTGGTTGCGATTGCTTCTTTACCGCTTGTGGGAAATAAGATAATAGAATCGGAACTAAATAATAGGCTTAAAACTATTAGCTCGTACGGGGTATATACAAAAAAAGAGATAGCCGATACAAAATACCTTCAAACTAAAAAGTATTATGAGTTTGTAGTAACAGATGCAGATAAACTACTTAAATATCTTTCAAAATTCTCAAATTCTCAAATACCTCCCTACATAAGTAAATTTTTGGACGGAACAACTTTAGCTGTAGAGTTAAAATATAACAATATACCAATTAATGATATGGTATATATAAGTTTTCGTCCTATTGCTCTTTCAAAAAAAACTATAAATGAGATAAAAAAAGAGGACCCAGGTTTTGCCGCTTACCTAGAAAGCTTTCTAAAAAACGGTGGACTTGAGTACCATATAGATTATAATGTACTAAAGCAAGAGTTTAGGGGATACATCAAAGACATTGATGAGAGTTATACTTTTGCATCCGGACAAAAGTTGGATGCTAAATTAAAAGGTGCTGTCTTTAACGGAAAGGGTCTTTTGGTCGCACCAGAATTTATAGATTCAAATATAGATAAAATATATTTAGACGTAACAAACAAGACAAATAATATTATATTAGATATACAAAATATATATTTAACATCTATTTTTGAATCTCGTACTACTTATAAAACATATATAAAAGCTAACTCTTTAAATATAAATATCAATGATGACAAAACAGGTAAAACAATCTTAGATATAAAAAAACCTAAGATGAACTTTGCATCTAGTACAAAAGGTTTAAAAGCCGAGTTTACTTCAAAGAGCTCTTTTGAAGAGTTGAATTTAAAAACAAAACTTCAAGAAGTTGATATGTTGAAATTCAATTATGAGGTATCTTTAAAAGATATAGATAAAGACAGCTTCGAAGAACTTAGCAAACTTTTGGACTCAGCAAAATACGGTGTAGATAATCAAAGCACTTTAAAAATAGAAAAATCACTTCAGCAACTGCTCATGAGAGGATTTGATTTAAAAGTTTCAGATTTTTCCATAAAGAATATTAAGCTAAATAAAAAAAGAAACCTAGAAGGAGCTAGTTTAAAACTAGGTGTAAAGTTAGCTTCGGATTCAAATATAAACTTTTCAAAGCCGATTGAGCTTTTGGATAAAATAAAATTAGATTTATTGCTAAATATTTCAAAACCTATGTTTGTTGCTGTAACACAATCTAATCCAATAGTCGCATTATCACAAGGTTATGCAAAAGAAAAAGGTAATTCACTAGTTTATAATATAAAGATTCAAAATGGTTCGGTTAGTGTAAACGATAAGAGAGTGAGATAAAAGTGCGTATATTATTTTTAGTATTATTAACTCTTAACCTTTATTCGTCAACCTTGCATCTGGCAACAAGCTCAAATCCTGCAAGGCTTAATCCAATTCTTGCAACTGATTCAAGTTCGTCAGATATCTCTCAACATATATTTAACGGACTTTTAAAATATGATAAGGACTCTCAGACAATTATAGGTGATTTGGCAAAGAAGTTTTACTTTGAAAATGACCAAACTTTGGTATTTGAATTAAAAGAGGGTGTGAAGTGGCATGACGGTGCAGAGTTTTCGAGTGAAGATGTACTATTTACATATAAAGTCCTTACCTCAAATAAAATATCATCACCGTATAGTGCAGGGTTTAGATTTGTAAAAGATGTAGAAATAGTAAATAAATATAAGTTAAAAGTTCACTATAAACAGCCTTATTTTAAAGCTGCCGAGACTTGGATGATGGGGATAATCCCAAAACATATATTAAAAGATGAAAAAAATCTTATGAACTCAAGCTTTAATGTAAATCCAGTTGGAACCGGTCCATATAAACTGTATCAGCTTGAACATTCTAAAAACATCATACTAAGAGCAAATGATGATTATTTTGAAGGAAGACCCAAAATAGATGAAATCTCTTATCATGTAATAGCAGATCCGATGACACGCTTTTTGATGCTAAAGTCAGGTCAGCTTGATGTAGGCGGTGTAGAGCCAATGCAGTTTGAACGTCAACTTACACCGAAATTTTTTAATATGTTTGATATTTATGAGAAAATGTCACTTTCATATACCTACCTTGGTTTAAATTTGAGACGCGAAAAATTTAAAGATTCTCGTGTAAGAGAAGCCTTGTCAATAGCAATTGATAGAGAAGAAATAGTTAAAATTTTGTTTTTTAAGCATGCAGAAGTTTGTAGTGGACCTTTCCACCCTAGCTCGATAGCGTTTAACAAAGATGTAAAAGTTCCAAAAAAAGATCTGCAAAAAGCAAAAAGGCTCTTACGTGAAGTTGGTTATGATGAGTCTAATCCATTTACATTTGAGATTGTGACATCAAACTCATCACCTGTGCGTCCATATGCTGCTCAAATTTTGCAATACCAGTTAAAAAAAATAGGCGTAATAGTAAACTTGCGTGTAATGGAATGGCAGGCATTTTTAAATATGGTAGTTTTTCCAAAAAAATTTGACAGTGTACTTCTTGGTTGGGGTTTGTCTCCTGCACCTGACCCATATATGTTTTGGCATAGTGATAATGATACAAAAGGCGGATTTAATTTAATAGGCTATCACAACGATAAAATGAATCAAATGATAGAAGAGTCTCAAAGCATTGTTGATAAAAAAGTCTTATCTAAAAAGTGGAAAAAAATGTTTAAGATGATAGTGGATGATAATCCATATCTGTTTTTGTATATACCAAACTCAATAACCGTAATAAATAAAAATATAAAAAATGTAGAAAATTCTCCAAGTGGGATTTGGCATAATTATATAAAGTGGGAGAAATAGTTGATAATACTTTTTGATTTAGACGGTACATTAATAGAATCAACAGAAGCTATAACTTCTACTTTTCATCATGCCTTTGATGTCCATGGTGAAAAAAATCCGACAGATGCAGAGATTCAGGCATTAATTGGGCATCCTTTAGATGTCATGTTTTCACGTCTTGGTGTAGATGAAGACAGGGTATGGGATTTTGTAGATACCTATAAACAAAGGTATCGTGTTATATCAAAAATAAAAACTGAGCTTTTGCCACAAGCAAAAGAAGCCGTTGAATTAGCCAGCAGTTTTGCGACTTTGGGTATTGTAACAACTAAAACGGGACTATATTCACAAGAACTTATGGAACACTTTGGTTTAATGCATCATTTTAAAGTACTTATCGGTCGTGAACATGTGCAAAAACCCAAACCTGATGCAGAACCTATTTTAAAAGCACTAGAACAGATGCAAAAAGACAATGATGTATGGATGATAGGTGATACTGAACTGGATTTACTCTCAGCTAAAAATGCCGGTGTGAATTCTTTGGTAGTTTTATGTGGTTATGGAAGTAAAAAAAGTTTACAAAATTATACATCTGATTTTTTTGAAAATTCGTTTGAGGCAGTAAAATTTCTTAGTAAATTGAGATGAAAATTGTCAGAAAAATGCACAAAATAGGGCTTTTTCAGTTAACTAATGTTATATATCATTACCTATAAAATTTATTTTGATTTATAAAAGGGTATTATTATAAAAATTATATTCCAAAATCCCCATCTAACTAATCAAAAAGCTTACTTTAAGACCAACTTCCCTAAAATACATAAACTAAATTAGAGAGAATTCCTAGAATTTAAGGAGAATTTATGCTAGAGATTAGATGGCATAGCCGTGCTGGGCAGGGTGCTGTAACAGGTGCTAAGGGGTTAGCAGATGTTATATCTACAACTGGTAAACATGTTCAAGCATTCGCATTTTACGGGTCTGCAAAACGTGGAGCTGCTATGACAGCTTATAATCGTGTTGATGATGAAGTTATTATGAATCATGAAAAATATATGGAGCCGGATTACGTTTTCGTAATTGACCCTGCTTTAGTATTTACTTCAGATGTAACTATCAATCACAAAGATACTACTAAGTACATAATTACAACTCACATGTCAACTGATGAGTTGGTAAAACAGCAGCCTAAGTTAGAAGGTAAAGAGGTGTACACGGTAGACTGTATTAAAATTGCTCAAGAGACTATTGGTCGTCCTATTCCAAATACGCCAATGCTTGGAGCTTTTATGAAAATCTCCGGTATGTATGAAATGGACTTTTTTAAAGAAAGTATGCAAAGAATTCTTAAAAAACTACCACAAAAAATCATTGACGCGAATATGATTGCAATTCAACGCGCATATGATGAAGTGAAATAGGGGGCTGATGATGGCAAATAAAGGATGGGATGAATTTGAAATCGGAGCTATGCTTCGCTCGTTTGATGGAAAAGCAGCAGATGTAATCGCTACAACTCACCAAGAAGATCGTAACTATTCTGAAAATAGTTCATTTACAGCAAGTGTTGCTGACTGGAGAATCTTAAAACCTGTATTTAACAAAGA
>JAPHSI010000119.1 GCA_026193155.1 Sulfurimonadaceae bacterium
GCACACTTTGGACAAGCCTCTGGATGCTCTTCTTGAGATGCAAACTCGTGGTCACAATCATCGCAGTAAAATACAGGAATTTGATGTCCCCACCAAAGCTGACGGGAAATACACCAGTCTCTTAAATCTCCCATCCAAGAGTTGTAAGAGTTTATCCAGTGAGGAGGGAAGAATTTAGCTTCGCCATTGTTTGTCTTAAGAATAGACTTGTCTGCTACTTTGCTTCTAACAAACCACTGTTTTGAGATGTAAGGCTCTACTACGTTTTTACATCTGTAACAGTGTCCTACTTGGTGCTTATGGTCTTCTATCTTAACTATATAACCTTCTTCATCAAGACGCTTTACAATGATGTCGCGAGACTCTAATCTCTCAAGACCTTTAAACTCTTCTGCATAGTCGTTTAAAATACCTTTTTCATCAAAAACAGTAATGAACTCAAGGTCATGTCTTTTTCCGACTTCGTAGTCATTTTGATCGTGCGCAGGAGTAACTTTAACCACACCTGTTCCAAAGTCCATATCAACATGCTCATCTGCGATGATAGCTACTTCTCTTTGAAGCAGAGGAAGACGTATTTTTTTACCGATTAAGTCTTTATATCGCTCATCATCAGGATGAACCATTACCGCAGTATCTCCGAAGTATGTCTCAGGTCTTGTAGTGGCTACTTCTACATGTCCGCTTCCGTCTGCAAAAGGGTATTTTATATGGTAAAACTTACCGTCATGATCTTCGTGTTCAACTTCGATGTCGCTAAGCGCACCATCGTGTGTACACCAGTTAACCATATAGTTTCCGCGGATTATAAGACCTTCGTTATAAAGATGAACAAAGGCTTCTTTAACAGATTTTTGGAGTCCTGCATCCATAGTAAAACGCTCACGTTCCCACGCAGGAGATACCCCCATCTTACGAAGCTGGTCTGTCATTATTCCTGCAGATTCTTCTTTCCAAGCCCATGCACGCTCTAAAAATGCTTCGCGACCAATCTCTTCTTTAGTAGTTCCTTCAGCTAAAAGTTGTTTCTCTACAACGTTTTGAGTAGCGATTCCCGCATGATCAGTTCCCGGTTGCCAAAGAGTTTTGTAACCATCCATTCTTTTGTATCTGGTAATAATATCTTGAAGCGTAAATGTAAGTGCGTGACCAATGTGCAGGCGACCTGTAACATTTGGCGGAGGCATCATAATTGCAAAATTTTTGTCTTCTTTTTGAATATCTTTGTTTCCATCAATTTCAAAGTATTTTCTATCTTCCCATATTTGGTAATATTTGTTTTCTATCTCTTGTGGATTGTAGCCGTTTGACATGTTGTTTTAGCCTTAATTATGTAATTAAAATTTCGCGATTATATCTAAATATATGTGAGGATTAGCTTAGAAATTCTTTTGATAAGTCCTATGTTATTATAACTTTACTGAATTCCTGTAATAGTTTTTTTTATCTCATTTTTATGTGTATACATCTTTTTATCGGCAATTTCTAATATATCTGAAAAATCATCACCTTTTTTAAATAATGATATTCCTATAGAAAAACTTACCCTGAATTCACCATTTTTAGCTTTTAATTTTTTAGAAATTATATTTTTATTTATGAGATCTATAGTTGAAGAAACGTCACTTATACTAATGGCCTTATCAAAAATAATTAAAAACTCATCTCCACCATATCTTACAACTTCTCCTATAGTTTTTTTAAGGTTGTTAGCTATAAAAATAAGTACCTTGTCCCCAACAGGATGTCCATATGTATCGTTAATCTCTTTAAAAAAATTTAAATCAATAATTGCAAGTATTCCATATGTTTTAAATTTATTGTTTTTTTCTAAAAAATTATCACTTAACCATTTACGATTGTAAACATTTGTCAGTTCATCTTTATACATAGTTTCTTTTAGTAGTTCTACTTCACGGCGAAGTTTTTCTGTTTCTTTTAAGACTTCACTTAGAGAGTCTTCATCTTTTTGTTTGATAGCATCTATAGCTTTAGATGTAGAAGTGCTCAGTTGTATAACGTTTTGATTGTTTTTTTCTCTAATCTCAAGTAGACTTTTACACTCTTTACTTAAAAGTTCTTGAGATAATTTTATTTCATCACTCAAATCAATGTTATGTTGTTTCGCATTTTCTTCAAAAAGTGTAGCATATATTGAAGGTGTTATAATAGACATTGAATGCGCAGCATCTATCGTTTCATTTGAAATGATTTTTAGTATTTTATCTTTTTTGCTCATAACGCTTCTTATTTATAACATATTTAATTGTAGTATATATGAATTCTATCAGATTAATATTAATAAAAATTAAAATATGAACTATTGTAACTTCCAGAAAAACAGCTGATTAGCTTCATCTGAAGAAATTAATTTATCTTTTTCATAAAAATTTATATCTATGATGGTCTGTTTATGTCCCTTTAGAAGATATAATTCCCGAAGAGTAGTGGTATCAATAATAGAGATTTCACTATCCTCGTTTTTAACAAAAGCAGCTTTAGAAGCATCTGGATTCAGCGCTACTGCATATATGAAAAATCCCCCTTTTGTCATTTTGTAAGATAAAGGTGATTTATACAAAATAACACGTTTATCTTTTCCACCACTGATAAGTGTTTTATTTTTATAGTCAACTGAAAAAATATCCCTTTTATTTGCGTCATTATATACAGCTATCGTTTTTCCGGTCTTAACCTCTATCTTACTTATCTGAGGCGTTTCATCGGCTGTAAAAAAATACTTCTTATCTTCACTTAGAGCATAGTCTGAAAAGCTGGCTAGGTTTAATTGTTTTTTATATAAAATTTTTTTAGTCTTTAAATCATAAAGCATAAAAGCATTATCCATAGTTGAGATTAAAACAGTTTGTTCATCTATAAACTTTACTTTTTGTATAGCCATATGTTTGGATTCATCTATAAGTTTAGTAAGTTTTTTATTTTCATAGATGTAAAACTCTCTCCAAGTACTTAATAATCTTGTTGCAAAGATTATTTTCTCTTTTAAGTAATCTACACTTACTATAAGGGAGCGGATATTATCACCTAAAATATTTTTATGTTTACTAAGCATAATTTTATCGACTAACTTATCTTTATTTAAATCATAAATGTCTATTATCCCTTCCTCCGTACCTATAACTAAAATATTATCAACTTTTACAAAATCAGATACCGCCTCGCTGGCTTTAACATATTTGTAAGGAGTAATATCTTTTGCCAAAGTATTTAAAGAAAACAGTAAAATCAGAGATATTATTAATTTCATAACTTATCCTTTAAGTTGTTTTGCTAAAGAAACTACAGAGACATGAAATGCATCGTTTATACATGACTCTATACATTGACCGCATTTAATGCATCCTGAACCAGTTATTGCTTTTGAACGCATTCCGACCATATCTAATATTTGTACTTCGGGACATACATCAAAACATGCCATTGAGTAAAGACATTTATCACTATCATGTACAACCTTTACAAGAGAATATTTTCCTATTATCGAGTTAAACCCTCCAAGTGGGCAGATATGCCCGCACCAGCCGTATTTTTGAGATAAAAGGTCAAATAAAAAGATTGCAACAAGAAAAGTCCACCCAAATCCAAAACCATATATTATCCCTCTATGTGCAATTCCTATGGGACTAATCATATCAAACGCTGCAATAGAGAAGATAAATGATAAAATAAGTGAGATACCTATAACCCAGTATCTGATATTTCGGCTGAAAGTAAGAGCTTTTTCTTTCTTCTGTAATCCAAGTTTTTTTCTAAAATATGTTGCTGTTTCAGTAATTATATTTACAGGGCAAACCCATGAACAAAAAAAACGTCCTCCGATAATTCCGTATACAAATAAAATAACAAGCACGCCAAGAAGTATATCAACCGATATTAGTGCACCACCAAAGAACATTTGTAATACAACATACGGATCCGAGAGTGGTATAAAACCAAATATGACAGATGAGCTTAAATCACCTTTTACTATACTCCATCCATAAGCATTAGCACCGAAGTACAAAACCATCACAAAGATTTGAGTAAATCTTCTTCCTATAAGAAATCTATGTCTGTATAAAAAATTATTCATCATAAAGTCCTTTTAGTATTCCATCTACGTCATTTACATTATCAAGTGCACTTTTCTCGTTTCTCTTAGTTCTTTCTACTTTTATCTCTGCAGGTCCGTGCTCTAATCTCTGTTCGTCCTCTTTTTTCCAGCCAACAACATAGTAAGAACCTCTATCACCCTGAGATATAGCAAGTGGAAGTACTTTTATAGAAGCGACTTTTGTAGGACAGGCATGTTCACACATTCCGCATCCCGTACAATAATCGGGATCTACGACAGGCTTTAAAAAAGCGTGCATATCCGTTCTTGGATTACGTTCATTTTTAAGTACTATTGCCGTATCGGCAAGTGGGCAGGCACGTATACACATGGTGCATTGTAATCCCAAATATGCTAAACAGGTTTTTGTGTTGATAGTGGCTAGTCCCATTCTTGCACTATTTATATCTAATTTAGAGTCTTTGCTAATAAGATTTAAATCTAAAGTGTCTGTAGGGCAGGTTGATGTACACGGAGCATCCGGACAAAGATGACATGCCTCTTTTCTTGGCTCAAAATAAGGGGTGCCTATTGATATTTCGTCAGATATCGTAGCTAGTTTTAGTACATCAAAAGGGCAGGCTGCCACACACATACCACATCTTATACATTTAAGTACAAAATCTTTTTCGTTAATTGCTCCCGGTGGTCTTAGAATAAGATTATTTGCTTGTGATTGCGAAAGGTAGGCACTCCATGCAATCACACCAAATGCACTATAGCCGATACCTTGGAGGATATTTTGTAAAAATGACCTTCTCTTTGGATTGCTAAGTTTATCCATTTTTAAACTCCTATTAGAGTATATGAATTTAAACACAATTAAACATAAATATATAAACTGCTATCATTATAGTCTTAAAAAATTAAACTTATATATAAATATACTATTAGTTTTTGTTATAGTTTGCTTAAGGGAAACGTAAAAATAAAATATAGTGAAGTTTATCGTAGTATAATCACAATCTTAAAACTCCAAAAAGGAACTCTTTGCCGTTATCTCGTCTTAATAAAGAACAATATGATGCAGCAACCTCTGAAGATTATCAAAATTTAATTATAGCATCTGCAGGGACTGGAAAAACATCTACTATTGTCGGAAGAATTGGATATCTTTTAAACTCCGGTATAAAACCAAATGAGATATTGCTTTTGACGTTTACAAACAAAGCAGCTGCAGAGATGGTATCTCGTGTAGCCGAGTATTTTGGTAAAGATGTCGCAGGTAAGATAGATGCGGGAACATTCCATGCAGTTAGCTACAGATGGCTTAAGAAGTTTGACAAAAAAGTAGTTTTAAAACAACAACGAGAATTAAAAACACTTTTTAGAAGCGTCTTTGAAAAACGTACATTTATGAACATAGATGCAGAAGTTCAGCCTTATGGAGGAAACTACCTGTATGACTTGTACTCTTTTTATCAAAATACGGAACTAACTCAAGATTTTGAAAATTGGATAATCGATAATTATCCAGAACATGAGCTTTTCGCTCTAATATATGCAGATGTAGTCGATGAGTTTGAAAAACTAAAAAAAGAGTATGGTTTTGTAAATTTTAACGATTTGCTTTTGAATTTCAGGCAAGTATGTAAAACTAAAGATTTAGGATATAAAGAGGTACTTGTAGACGAGTACCAAGATACAAATGCTCTTCAAGGTACACTTATAGATGCTATGAACCCTCCTTCACTTTTTTGTGTAGGTGATTATGACCAAAGTATCTATGCTTTTAACGGTGCAGATATTACCATCATCGGTACATTTAATACAAAGTACCCAAATGCAAAGGTACATACACTAACAAAAAATTATCGTTCATCTCCGACTATTCTCTCTCTTGCATCTAAGGTAATTGAGCATAATGAACGTATATACCCAAAACAGTTGGAAGTTACCCGTCAAGGGAGTTTTGAGAGTCCAAAACTCCTAGCATATGATGAACTCTTCGATCAGTACCATGCAATAGCTACTAAGATACGTGACAGTATGACAGCTCAGGAAGACATTGCAGTTATATTTAGAAATAATTCAACGGCAGACGGTATAGAAGTGGGACTTCGTGAGCTTGGAATACCTTGTAAAAGAAAAGGCGGTACCAGTTTTTTTGATGCAAAAGAGGTCAAGGCTATACTTGATTTGTATACACTTTTGATAAACGAGTCCGATATGATGGCATTTATACATCTGGTCGAGTTTGCAAAAGGTATCGGTACTGCAATGGCAAAAGAGATATATATGGCTTTAAAAGTGTTAGGTAACGGTAGTGTATTTGATGGTTTATATCATCCTGATACTTCTATAAACAACCCTTTTGAGAAACGTAAATTAAATCATCAGCTTGGTCTTTTTGATGATTTTTTAGAACTCGGTGCAGTCGGGAAATTTGCCAAACTAGGATTTGAGCCGAAGTTTATGGCAAATCCGGTTTTAAAGCATCCAAAGCTTGCAAAAGACGGGGCAATATTTATACACGATTTATATACCTTATATAAGGGATTAAAAGATATAAAACAGCCAAAGACAATAATCAGAAAAATTGCTATGTCATCTCTTTTTATAAATATTTCAGAGATTTTGGCAACTAAACGTTCCCTCTTAAAAGACGGTACCGTGGATGAAAGACAAAAAGCAGAATCACTTTTTAGAATATCAAGAAAAACCATGCTTTTAGAGGAGCTCTCACAACCTTATAACGAACATGAAAGATTTTTAAATGCTATGATCTTGGGCTCATCAGATTTATCTCAAGGGGAGGGGGTAAACCTTTTAAGCGTGCATGCGTCTAAGGGACTTGAGTATAAAGAAGTATATGTGATTGACTTGATGGACGGGCGTTTTCCAAACAGAAAACTTATGCAACGAGGCGGAAGTTTGGACGAAGAACGCAGACTTTTTTATGTAGCAGTTACACGCGCAAAAGATATACTTTATCTTTCATATGCAAAGTACGATAAGATAAAA
>JAPHSI010000038.1 GCA_026193155.1 Sulfurimonadaceae bacterium
AATAGATGCTTTCCTTGGACCATCTCATGTAAGTGTAATAAGCGGAAGTAAGATATACGAAGAGTTTCCACGGTATTATAAAAGACCCGTAGTTGTCTCAGGATTTGAACCTGTTGATGTTATGCAGGCAATCTCTATGATAATTAAACAGTTTATAGAGAATAGATGTGAGTTGGAAATCGAGTATAAAAGACTCGTATCGTATGAGGGAAATCTTAAAGCCCAAAGTCTGATAGATAAATATTTTGAAAAAAGAGGCATGTTTAAATGGCGTGGACTTGGGAATATTCCCGATTCAGCATTAAAATTAAGAGATGAATATAAAACTTACGATGCAGAAGTTGTTTATAAAGATGTACTCCCTTTAGAAGAGATAGAGGATCATAAACTTTGCATTTGTGGAGATATTTTACGTGGAATGGCAAATCCGCCAGAATGTACTATTTTCGGTACTGCGTGTAAACCTTCAAGCCCTGTCGGAAGCTGTATGGTAAGTAGTGAAGGTGCATGTGCGGCTTACTATAAATATGGAAATCTTTTATGAAAAAACTCTTTTTAATCAGACACGCAAAGTCATCTTGGAGTGATATGAATTTGGATGATTTTGACAGACCTCTAAATAAACGCGGACTTCAAAACGCACCGATGATGGCCGAGCGTTTAAAAGCCAAAGGTGTTATGCCGGATATTATTTTATCAAGCCCTGCAAAACGTGCTAAAAAAACGGCTAAAATTATTTCAGACGGTATCGGATTTGAGAAAAAAATAAAATTTGATGATGAGTTGTATGAAGCTATGCCCAGTTTATTGCACTCTAAAATAATAAATATAAAAGATAAACATAATGTGGTTTTTTTAATAGCTCATAATCCTGAGTTAAATATGATAGCAGAAGATTTTGTTGATTTTGAAGAAAATATTGTGACATGCGGAATTTTAGAGATAGAGTTTAATTGTGATTCTTGGGCAAAAGTAAATAGCAAAAATGCTAAATTTCTTTCTTATGATTATCCTAAAAAAGAGCAATAAGGAATTTATAGATGCAGTATAGATACATAGGAAAAACAGGTCTTAGAGTTACACCCATATGTCTAGGTACTATGAGCTTTGGCTCATGGAGTGATGAGAAAGAATCTTACAAGATTATGGATAAAGCTGTAGATTTTGGAATAAACTTCTTTGATACGGCAGAATTATATCCAGTTCCTCCAAAGGCTGAGTACGCAGGTGAAACTGAACATATAATCGGAAAATGGTTAAAAGGTAAAAAAAGAGAAAACCTTATAATAGCTTCCAAAGTTGCAGGTGCAGCAAACGGTTGGTTTGTACCGCCTATCCGTAACGGTATGACTGCAATTGACAGCTTTCATATAAAAACGGCAATAGAGGGAAGTTTAAAAAGACTAGGGACTGATTATATAGATCTGTACCAGATGCATTGGCCTGATAATGTTGTGCCTATTGAGGAATCTTTAAAAGCTTTTGATGAGTTAGTTAAAGAGGGTAAGGTTAGATATTTGGGAACTTCAAATGATTCTGCTTACGGTTTGACAAAAGCAAATGAGACTTCTAAAAGACTTGGATTTGCCAGATTTGAATCGATTCAAAATAATTTTTCTTTAAACAACCCTAGATTTTTAGATGAACTTGCAAACGTATGTAAAAGAGAAAATATATCATTACTTCCATATTCACCGATTGCAGGTGGAGTATTAAGCGGTAAGTATAACGGCAAGTTTTTACCGAGTGTTGCAAGATTTTCTGATTATTTAAAAAGTGATAATCCTAGAATAAAAGCTCAAGGTACAAGGTTTGTAAGCGATAAAACACTTGCATCTACGGCAAAGTATTTAGAACTTGCTAAAAAACTAGATATATCACCTGTTACTTTAGCGGTAGCTTACTCAAAACAGTTTGACTTTGTAGCATCTACCATAATCGGTGCCAGAACAGCTACTCAGTTAGATGAGTCATTTGCAGCTATGGATATAACTTTAAGTGAAGACACAATGAAAGAGATACAAGATATTCAACATGAAATCATGTATCCGATGGGATAAATATGAA
>JAPHSI010000115.1 GCA_026193155.1 Sulfurimonadaceae bacterium
GTCGCAACAAGTTCTTTTTTACCAATTCCTTGACCACTTTCTCTTAATCCTCGTATAGTATAGTTATGACCTAAAAATGCGTTTGCACCTTTTATGTCACCAATGCTCAGTTTCGCGCGAATTTTATGAGAATGGATAGAATCCCCGTTTAAAGAAACTTCATCCACTACTTTCACCTCTCCACTGAAGAGTTCTTTTAAATCATCATGGTTATATTTTCTATCTTTTCCAAAATGAAAATCATAACCTACTACTATTTTTCCCAAGTTTGGAAACTTAGTAATCAAAAATTCTATAAACCCATTTGCATCCAGATGACGTATATCATCAAGTTCTAAATAGATTATAGGGTATTTACTAAAACGTTCACGCTCTTTTCTTGGAGTAAGGTTTGCATATCCTGTCTCAATGACAACAATAGTTCCATGCTCACCAAGCTCTGCAAAGAGATGCTGATGACCTATATGCATCCCATCAAACCCGCCTATAGCTATTGCAGTGCTATTTTTTATAGAAGTAACAGTATTCAAGATTTCCCTCCTTGCCTGTAATTTTCGATGGAGATTTTTGTAAAAGACTCCATCCTTTTTCTTCGCATCTACTCTCAAAGTTCTCCATAGCTAATGAAATAGCCTTTTCATCCAAAACAACACCGTGTTTATCACGCTTTACCGCGCGACCAACTTCAAACTGCGGTTTAAACAAAAGTATAATTTTCTCAGATGCAAGTCTATCTATATCATCTAAAATATTAAGTAGAGATATAAAAGAAACATCACTTACAACTAAATCGTATATATTTTCACTTTTAAACTCTCTTATATCACAACTCTCATATGAGTTTACTCTTTTATCTTCTAAAAGTGAATTATGTAGTTGAGATTTACCTACGTCCACTGCATCTACACTTTTAACATCATTTTGTAAAAGAACCTGAGTAAACCCACCTGTTGATGAGCCTATATCTAAGCAGATGCTGTCTTTAATATCAAGATTTAACTCTTCTAAAAAGTATTTTAGTTTATAAGCAGCCCTGCTGACATAGTTTTCGTGTTCAGCTACCTCAACAGAAGAGTTGTCACTTACAATAAACGAACTCTTGGTCACAACCTTTGCATCAACACTTACTAAAGACTTTTTTATTATATTTTGCGCTTTTGAGCGACTATCTGCAAAACCATTCTCGACTAGATAATTATCTAAGCGCATTAAAACTGAAACTCCACAGCCATATATGGATAAAAAATACGCATCTTATAATCAGCTGAGCCATTTTGTGTTGAATCATAACCAAATTCATACATATCATAAGCTAACTTAACACTAAAAAGTTCACTAAACCTTATAGATGTTCCAACCCCATAAACAAAACTAAAACCTTCATCCCCAACTAGCCTTGTATAACCGGCACCAAACTTAGCATAAAAATCCCATATATCATCAAAAAAGGCATAGTGAGCTAATGTTGAAACACTGTAAAGTGTATAATTTAATTTTAATGACTCATCTATTTTATAGCCACCTTCAAACAACTTTGCATATCCAAGTTCTACTGATAGATGCTTATTGATGTATGCACCACCATAAAAGTATTGCATATTTGCTTTTTCATCCTTAATAGAGTCATACAGTCCATCACTATCATACTTTGAAATTCCATATCCATAACCTAAATATGGACCACCGTCTCTATCTGCATAACTAAGAGTAAATATAAAAACTAAAACTAAAAAAATCTTCATAACATTCCGTTCATTTCATCTTCAGTTAAACAAGTAACTCCCAAGCTCATAGCTTTATCATACTTACTTCCTGCATCTTCACCGTAAATCAAAAAGTCTGTCTTTTTACTCACACTCCCACTCACTTTAGCACCTAAAGACTCTAACATCTCTTTTATCGCAGGTCGGGGCTGGCTCATAGTTCCTGTCAATACTGCGGTCTTACCTTTAAACGGGTTATCTTTTGCTTCTTCTTTTTTTATAGGTTCCAGTGGATTTAAAATCTTTTGTAATTCTAAGATTGTATCCCTATTTACCCTAACAAATTCCAGTACGGACTCAGCCATCTCTTCACCAATACCGTCACACTCAACTATTTGTTCTTTACTTGCATCTATAAAAGAAAAACCGAATGCATCTGAGAGCGTCTTAGATGCAACTTCACCTATGTGCTCTATGCCAAGTGAATTTATAAAACGCCAGTATTCACAACCTTTTGCACCCTCAAGAGCGTCTAGTAAGTTTTGAGACTTTTTCTCTTTAAAACTCTCTAAGTCCATTAATTGCTCAAATGAAAGTGAAAACAAATCAATCACATTTTTAACAAGTCCCGCATTAAACAGTGCTTCCACTATTTTATTTCCAAGTCCGTCTATATTTAGACATGGTTTGGATGCAAAGTAAATTATAGAGTTAACAACCCTAGCTTCACAAGTAAGATTTTGACACTTTACAAGTACCTCTTCTTGCAGAAGTTCACTTCCACATACAGGACATTCAGTCGGACGCTTATACTTTATTTCATTTCCACTACGTTCATGTTCAAGAACTTTAATAATTTTTGGAATTACATCTCCGCTTCTAAGTATAATTACCTTATCACCAATGCGGATATCTTTTCTATCTATCTCATCAAAGTTGTGAAGTGTAGCACGCTCAACCACTACACCCTCTATATCTGTCGGTTCAACTACTGCTACGGGAGTAACAGCACCGCTTCTACCTACTTGAAGTTTAATCTCTTTAAGTGTAGTTATCTTCTCAACCGCAGGAAATTTATATGCAACTGCCCAGCGTGGGTTTTTTACTGTGTATCCCATATCTATCTGAGAAGATATTTCATTTACCTTAATAACCATACCGTCAAGCATCATCGCATAAGAATCTCGTTCATTTTTCATAACTTTATATATGTTCTCTATATCTTCAAAATCTTTACATAATCTACTTTGAGGCGGCTTTTTAAATCCTAATGAGTATATATATTCCATTCTTTCATTTAGCATCTTTTGCTCTAGGGTATTCTCACCTATTCCATATGGTAAGAATACTAAGTTTCTTGAAGCTGTGATAGATGAATCAAGTTGACGAAGACTTCCTGCAGCTGCATTTCTAGGGTTTGCAAAAACAGCCTCATCATTTTTTAAACGCTCTTGATTTATAGCTTCAAAGTCATCTTTAAATATAACAACTTCTCCGCGAATCTCTATACGCTCTGTATAATCAATACTAAGAGGAATTGAGCGGATAGTTTTTACATTTTGGGTAATAAGTTCACCTTCTTCACCGTCACCACGTGTGATACCTTGAGTAAGTTCACCGTTTTCATAAATTAGGTTAAGTGAAGCACCATCATATTTAGGTTCACAGTAAAAAGATATATTTTCATCCAACTTATAAGTTTTTTTAAGCCAAGCTGAGAGGTCATCAGCATTAAAAATATCTTCAAGTGACCACATACGTGAGAGATGCTTTGCTTTTACAAACTTCTCAGATACAACATCCCCTACTCTAAGTGTCGGAGAATTATTAACTCTTTGTGTCGGATATTTTTCTTCATAATCCATTACTTGATGATATAACTTATCATATACCTCATCGGTAGTGATTGGATCATCTAAAACATAGTAATGATACGCATAGAGGTTTAACTTTTCAACTGCTTCTTTATACTCTTGATTATTCATTTGAGAATTTTATCTTAAACTTACTAAAATATTTGTTAGTACTAGCTATTTAATAAGTTTTCGGCTTTACCAAAATAATAACCCTGAAACTCATCAACACCATACATTTTCAACAACTCAAATATCTCTTGGTTTTCAACATATTCAGCAACTGTTTTTATTCCTAAATCTTGTGCAAAGTGGACAATACTTTTAACTAATATTCTTGATTCTTCATCTTTTAATATATTTTGAACTAATGAGCCGTCAATCTTTAAATAATCAGGTTTTAATTTGAGTATATGTGAATAGTTTGCATAACCGCTTCCAAAGTCATCTATAGCTATACTTACTCCCATTTTTTTAAGTTTATGAACAACTTTTACTAACCTGTTAAAATCTTCCACATTCTCTTGTTCTACTATTTCTATGATTACTCTTTTAGGATTTGGAAAATTTTCTAATACTTCCAAAAATGTATCAATAACTTTTGGTTGGAAAAAATCATTAGGCAAAAGGTTTATAGAGATTTGCTCCTCTTTATTTGCAAAAAATCTTAAGGACTGTTCCAACACTTCCTTCGCTAAATAAGTATATAGTCCTCCATTCATAGCTATTGATAAAAACTCACTCGGATATAAGATTTTTTCTTTTCCATCTTCAAAATCAAGTATACGAACCAGAGCCTCATACTTTATAACTTTTTTATCTCTATCTCTAATCTCCTGAAAGAAAGGTACTACATTATTATTTTCCAAAGCATGTTTAAGTATTTTTTTCATTTTCATTGTTTTTGAAGAGCTTATTTTCGTGTCAATATTACTTGTATAAGCCATATAGTGCAAGGATTTTTCTTTGGCTTTTTTTAAAGCCATCTGAGCTTTTTCAACCAAATTTGAATTCCCGTTGGATATACCGAAATACATCTCTATTTGTAATATATCACAGAACTCTTCAATATTTATCTGTAAAGATTTAATCCTATCAAGAAGCTCTTCCAAGATTTCAAGATATTCATCTTCTAAAAAAGAGTCATCATATTTTAGCAGTGCAAATTCATCCGATGATATTCTATATACTTTCATAGAATATTCATCTGCAAAGGTCTTAAATTCATCACCTATACGCTTTAAAACCATATTCCCTATATTTATTCCATACAGTTCATTTATTAAGCTAAATTCTTTAATATTACCTACA
Source organism: Sulfurimonadaceae bacterium (assembly GCA_026193155.1). Classification (GTDB taxonomy): domain Bacteria; phylum Campylobacterota; class Campylobacteria; order Campylobacterales; family Sulfurimonadaceae; genus Sulfurimonas. The sequence goes on from JAPHSI010000115.1 coordinate 4,868, forward strand.
ATTAAAACGTTTAACTTATCTTCAACTAAACTGCCATCTAAAAGATGTCTATTTCCTAAACTCGTTAAACTATCAGTATATGCCTGTTCTTTAAAATGGTTTAATACGCTATCAAAACTTTTTTTTGTAACAAATACTATCAATAAAGATATAATTAAACCTACAAATAACAATAAGTATATTAAGTTTGTATATGATTTTTTTAAGTCAGATATATCAAAAGTGACAAATAAGTTACCAACAAGTTCTGAGTTATGATTTTTTAAGTCTATTTTGAAAACGACTTTATTATCTTCTAATAATTTAGTAGACGTATCACTTTCTTTATTTATGGTTATTTTAGTTTTAATTTCCAATATTGTTTTTAAATCTTCAATAAAACCAATAGGCAATACACCTATTTCAACACTACCTATATATTTATTTTTATAAAAGATTGGTTCTGTAACTGCATATGTTATTTCAGATACATTATCTTTTTCAAAACCGCTAAAAGATTTACGTACTTTATTTGTATCTACAATGAGGCTGTTCTTATAATCTACTTTATCACCATATATTTCGGGTTTATGTGCCCTATATATAATTGTTCCATCAGAGTTTATAAAGCTAAGAATATTTAGATTTTTATTAAGATGTTTTTCAAATAGATATTCATTTCTTATAATTTCATCTATTTTTTTTGTATCTTTATTTACAATAGCTTCAGCTAGTCCATCTAAAGACGTTATCTTATTTAATTTATTTTTTAATATTTCATCGTATCTACGAATATTTAGATTAAAAAGTTTTTTAGCTGAATGAGAGATAGATTCTACTTTTTCATCGACAACTTTATCAAACTGATAGTTTAAAAAAACATTACCCACTATAAAGAGGAGTAATACAAAAGACAATGAGGATAAAAAGACATTTTTTTTCGTTTTTTCTATTGTATTCATTAGCTGCTACTTTTAAAATATAAACAATTAGTTACATAATATCACTATTATACATTAATTACAATAAAGTCATACTTTTGTATTCAACCATTCTTTTTTTTGATAAATATACCAATAAATTATACCTTTTAATAATGTTTCAATATTCATAATTACAAATATGGAGATAACACCAAAACCAAGTTTATATGCAATATACGATGGTATTATTCTAAAAAACCACAAAGAAAAAACATTTATTTTTAAAGTAGTTTTTGTTGCCCCGGCCCCGCGTAATGCTGATGAATAAACAAACATGATGGCAAGTGGCACCTGAGCTAAACCTACCAAAATTAAATACTGTGAAGCTATCAATATTGTCGTTTTATCTTCTGTAAACAAACCAACTATATACTCTGGAAACAATATCATAAATAAGCCGATAGCCCCCATAAAAACGTAAGCGATACGACCACTTATTATTCCCATTTTATATGCTTTATCTTTATTGTTTGCCCCTAAGTTTTGACCAACTAGTGCCATAGCCGCAATTGCAAATCCAAAGCCCGGCATAAATGCTATACCCTCCACTCGAAGACCAACTTGATAACCTGCTAATTCCGCACTACCGTACCAAGCTATTATTGCAACAAATAGTATAAAACTCATACTTGATATGCCACGGTCAAGTGCAGCTCCCCAACCAACTACTAGTGCACGTTTAAAATCATTTACTCTTATAATAGGTAATATGTTTATTTTTGATGTTGATTTTTTTAGTATCAATAAATATACAAAAACATTAAAGGTATATGCTATAAGGGTAGCTATAGCAGCACCTTCAATCCCCATACTAGGGAATCCAAAATGACCAAAGATTAAGACATAATTTAAAAAAGCATTTATACATGCAGATACAAGTTTTATGTAAAGTGAACTTTTGGTATCACCAGCCGCACTCATAGCATTAAATAAAAGTGCATCTACAAAGATTACAACAATACCTAGAGATATAATTTTAAAATATGCACTTCCAAGCTCTGCAACTTTTTCCTCCACTCCTAAAAGTGAATAAAAAAACTCCCCTCCAAAGTATCCTAAAAAACTTACAAAAATTGATAAAATAATTGCAAAAATAAATAACGCATACAATAATGAAGAAGCTCTTCTTTTACGTCCACTACCTATAAATCTTGAAATAAGTGCATTTCCACCGACTACATATAAAGTCATAAGCACATTTAAAACCATCATAAATTGCATAGTCACACCAACAGCAGCGAGTGCGTAAAAGCTAATCATTCCAACCATAAGCATATCTATAAGTGACTGTAGTATATCTACGAGACTTTTAAGTGCTGCAGGTATTGCCAGTGAAAAAACCTTGCGGGTATCTTGTGAGTATTTTGGGATCATAATGTATTATAGTCTTTTTATTAAAGAGTTTATATGTTCATCTTCTTTTTTAATATTTAATTTGATTTTACATTTGTATTTACTTATTGGATGCATATTTATAACATCCTCAAATTTTTCTAAAACTTTATAAGCAGATTGTGTGTTTTCAGACATATATACGAGGAAGAAAGTATTTTCACTCCATCTAACAAGCATATCATCTTTGCGAATCATAACTACTAAATCATTTACAAAGTCTTTATATTCGACATCGTTTTCTTTTGTAATTACTATAGATAATATTGATACAATTTTTTCATTAAACACGGCGGCCTCTTGATAGCTTTTTGCGATCTCTTTAAAGTATTTTCTATCGTAAGCTCCACTGTTTGCATCTATATTGGCATTATTTTGAATCATTATTCTCTTGATTAAGTCTTGTGTAATATCTTTAAGTACAACAACTTTATAGGTATTGGAAATATTATCTACATGAATTTTAAAGGCTTGCGGTTCATAAGTCTTACTCAGCATACTGACAATTCTATCTTTCTCATCTATTTTTAAAATAGATTCCATCCAGTTTTCTTTATCAGCCATTTTGTCTTTATTAAAATAGCTTGGATGTGCTACAAAGTTATTAATAAGCTCTCCAAAACGAGCATTATATTCTTCAGTGCAAGATACATTAAAAAAATTATTAAACGAAGTATTTGTTAAAAGTACTTTATTATCTTTAAATATAACAACAAAATCATCATTCATATCTGCTATACTAGATAACAAAGACAAATACACATTATCCATTTAATGCCTCAGATACTTTTTGCATCTCTAAAATAAGTTCATCTTTTGTATTAAAAGACAATGTAGTTTTAATTTTTTCCTCCTGATTCAAAGGTGTGAAATCAAAAACTAAAATATACCTCAGAACCTTTACTTTACCTTCATTTAGATCAGTCCATTCTAAGCTCATTTCAGCTACATCTCCATTTAACTCAACTACAGATGCAGGATATAATCTTGTTAATTTACTTAAATCTACATCCCCCTCTTTAGTTTTATATATCATCTTTTATATCTTCCTTATTTAAACTTTTATACATCTCGCCTTTATACATTTTTATAAATGCCAAAAATCCAAATGTAACTCCTAAGATTATTGATACTACGCCCCAGAAGTCTTCTCTTTCCCAAGCCATAATTATCCAACAGACATCTGCTAAAAGATAAACTATAACTGATTCATATATTTTTCCGCGAAATGTTAAGAATGCCCCGATATTTAAAAGTATTCCGCCAACTAATGCATAACTAATCAACTAACTTCCTTTATATTTTGAGTTTTTATAACCCATTTAAAATATACCCCACCAATAATAAATCCGATCCCTATTATAAAAGCGATGTTTTCTAATGAAAAACTATTTTCAGCCAAAACACCAGTAATATATGATGTAAATGCTGCTGAACTTAAAAATAACATATCGTTATAGGCAACAATTCTACCATAATACTTTTCATCTATATTTTTCTGTAATAAAGTATAAGTATATGACCACAGAGTAGTAGTAAAAAGTCCAACAAACAAACTTGCAATAATCGATAGATAAAAGTTGTGCATCATATATGCCCAAAACCATACAGCTATTGCCTGTGCTATAAATATATAAAATAAACCTTTATTATTTGTATATCTACTTAGCAGCATTGGACCTATAACAAGTCCAAGTGCGCGAGATGCATGTAAAATTCCAAGTGCCAACGATGCAGCAATAATTGAAGCGTAGTATTTATCTACCATCAAAGCTACTAATGCGTCAAATGCCGTAAGACCGATAAAAGCATGTACAAACATCAGGTGCATTGCATGTGGATACTTTTTTATATACTCAAAAGTATCCTTCATCATATCAAAAAGTTTCTCTTTTGTTTTAATAATTTCTATATTAATATCAAGAGTATATAGTAAAAAAAATCCTACTATAAACATCATAGTATCTAGTAAAAATGCAACTTTTATACCTAGCAGATATACTACAAAACCACTTACAGCCATACCCAAAGTATAAGAAAACGACCATATAATCGAATGGAGTTCATTTGCATGTTGCAGCTTGCTTCCATGCAGAATTTTAGGCAATAAAGACATCTCAGTTGTAAAATAAAAACTTGCAGCTGCCATTTTTATAAATATTAAAATATATAAAAAATTCAAATCTGATACAGTATTTATAAAAATTAGCAAAAATGTAGAGACTATCTCAAAACTAATTAACGTCAGTAAAAGTTTTTTTGGTTTAACACTATCTATTATCGAACCTGAAAGTGGTGCTTGTATAACTCCAGCTAAGAAATGAAGCATTGCAACAAATGCAACAACTTTAGCATCTACATTTAATTCTATAAGTAAAGTATATATTGCTACATTGCTAAACCATGCACCAAAATATGCTATTAATTGTATAGTTGATAATCTTCTAAAAACACTTTCTGTTTTTAATAGTTCTATATATTGTTTCATAAATGCAAGATTAGCATAAAATAGCACAAATTTATTTAATGAAAAAAAAATTTTTTAATATTATTAAAGTTTATTATTTATTAGTCGATATTGTCATTGATAGCAATATTTTTTGATATATTGAAGAACATATAAGGAGTACGTCATGGATGGCATAGCAAATGTTGCAAGACAACAACAAGCGCAAGTACAAACAAGTGATTCGCAAAATGATAGAGCAAGAGAGATACAAGCTCAATCTCAACCAAAAGATTTAGTTGAGGCTACGCAAGAGAAGTCTACTAAAATTGATTCTAAAGAACAAGTGGAAAATTTAGTAAAAAAACTAAATGATGCATTAGCACCTATGAGAACTGATTTAAGTTTTGGTGTAGATATGGATGATATCTTTTATGTAGCTGTTAATGAAGCTAAAACGAACAAAATGATTAGAAGATTTCCAGCTGAACAAGCTCAAGATTTTTTACCGAAAATGAAAGAAGTTACAGGAATGTTATTTGATACAAAAGGGTAAGAAGGCTTACCCTTTTTTTACTTCTTAGCTTAAAGCATATACACTCTTATATCCTACTAACATTTTTTTAATATCTTTTATTGTATAATCGCGTCAATTATTTTAATATTAAAGGTTTTTTTATATGAAAAAAGAGGTTAAAAAAGTCGTTTTAGCTTATTCTGGTGGGCTTGACACTAGTATTATTTTGAAATGGTTGCAAGAAGAGTATAAGGCCGAAGTTATCACATTTACTGCGGATTTGGGTCAAGGTGAAGAAGTTGAACCAGCTCGTCAAAAAGCACTTGATAACGGTATTAAACCTGAAAATATTTTTATCCTTGATATTCAAGAAGAGTTTGTAAAAGATTACGTTTTCCCTATGTTTAGAGCAAATGCTATTTACGAAGGTGAATATCTTCTAGGTACATCAATCGCTAGACCGTTAATAGCAAAAAAACAAATTGAAATAGCAAAAAAAATGGATGCAGATGCAGTTAGTCACGGTGCAACCGGTAAAGGGAATGACCAAGTTAGATTTGAACTAGGATATCTTGGACTTAACCCTGATATTACTGTTATCGCTCCTTGGCGCGAATGGGATTTAAACTCTAGAGAGAAACTTTTAGCATATGCAAGAGAGCACGGTATAAATATAGACCAAAAACATGTAGATGAAAACGGTAATCCTACGGTAAGTCCTTATTCGATGGATGCTAATTTACTTCATATATCTTATGAAGGACTACACTTAGAAAATCCTATGAATGAACCTGAAGCAAATATGTGGTTATGGACTACATCGCCAGAAAAAGCACCTGATGAGGCTGAATATATAACTATAGGATATAAAAACGGTGACCCTATATCTATAAATGGTGAGGAGATGTCTCCTGCTACAATATTAAGAACTCTTAATCAATATGGAAATAAACACGGTATCGGAAGAATCGATATTGTCGAGAACAGATATGTAGGAATGAAAGCTCGTGGTTGCTATGAAACTCCGGGCGGTACCATTA
>JAPHSI010000003.1 GCA_026193155.1 Sulfurimonadaceae bacterium
GGAAGTGCAATAAAAAGAGATAGAGCTAAACAACATCAATTCATGGGATTTTTGATTCAGCTTGCTTTTGTAGACGGTGAAGTATCTACAAATGAAGATGCAGTTCTACAGAGCATAGCCCAAGCCTTCGAATTTGATCCAAAAGCTTACCATGCTATTTTTGATCAGTTTGAGCAGATGATTAAAAATGTCCACCCTAAAGCCAATATAGAAGATGCTTATAAACTTTTAGGTGTAGATGCTAACGATGATATGGCTACAATCAAAAAAGCATATCGAAAACTTGTACGTCAATATCATCCAGATATTATAAAAGCACAAGGCAAGGATGATGCTTATATGCAAGAAGCTACAGCTAAAACGCAAGAGATAAACCAGGCATATGAGCTTATAAAAGAAAAAAGAAAATAAATTTAAAATGTAATATTATAAAAAAAGTTTATATTAAAGCATTTTTCGTTAACCTGCACTTATCGTTTTTGATAAAGGCTAACTAATGAAATACTTTTTAATACTATTAGCACTTAGTTTTTCTCTTTTTGCTGATTCTATAGAATGGAATAAAGACTACAAAACAGCCGTTGAAATAGCTAAAGAGACTGATAAACTTCTCTTTGTCTTTATCACTTCAAAGAACTGCAAATTTTGTAAAAAGCTTAAAGAAACTACCCTAAAAGATAAAAATATAGTCAAAAAAATAAATGAAACATATAGTTCAGTTATAGTTATGAAAGATAGAGACACCTTCCCTCCTAAACTTAATGCAAAAGCCACTCCAATGCTATATTTTTTAGATAAAGATGAAAATATAATTGATTATTCCTTGGGTTATTGGGATGTGTTTGACTTTAATTTTGTACTAAAAGATGTTCAAAAAAGATATCTAAAAGGAATGAAAAAATGAAAAATATATTTTTAAGCATAACAATTTTATTAGCTGCACAAAATCTATATGCCTATAGTTCTAAGGGGATGAAAGTATATAAAAAAATGTGCCTATCTTGTCATGGAAGCCCATATCGCGGAGCAAAGATGCATACAATAGATGAGTGGGAAGAGATATATGAGGCTTCAAAAACACCAATTAAACATCTACACAAATCAGATGCAGAAGCTTTAAAAATTTTAGATGCGGATTATTTCACAAAAAAGAAACAATCATATCTTAAAGACTTTTTAATAGGTAATGCAAAAGATGCAGGTTCTGTACCGGGTTGTGATGGAAATTATTGTGGTTCTTAATGAAAAGTTTAAAAGCTTTTTATTAAGGTAGAAAATCTTTTTCCCAAAAAAACTCTATCCATTCGGTAGCTTCATTTATCCAAAAGTCAGGTTTGTATATAGATGTTTTTTTATAAAATAGTGTAGCAGATTTAAACTCAATATCTAAATTTTTTGCTGTTAAATCTTTCATTACTATATCCAATGTATCCCCACTATCAGCTATATCATCCACTACCAATATTCTTTTTACATCTTTTTCAAAATAACATTTATTAAAAACACTGATACATTCTCTTTTTTTTGTATCATCATAAAGCTCTGTTCTTAATGTTTGAACTTCTCTTAAACCAAGCCCTTCAGCTATACAATGAGCCAAAGTTAAACCACCTCGTGCTATACCTACAACTGCTTGAGGGTTAAACTCATCTATTTGTCTAACTAAAGCTCTTGTGTCATTTCTAAAATTTTCATAAGCATAATATTTCATAAGTAAAATTATACACATCAAGTATTATTTAAAACTTTTAAGATAAAATTTTATATCAACGAAAATGAGGGAAAAATGTATAAATATATTATAACAGCGATAATAATAGCTATCTTTGCAGGCTGTTCTGCTCCTAAACCAAAACATGCACCAAGCTGGTATACCTCACTCCCAAAAGATTATAAGTTTTTTTACTCTGTTGCATCTGGGGAAACTACTTCACATGCAAAGAACAAAGCTATAGTTAATCTTAGAAAACTTATACAAAAAGAGATGGATTCAGTTTTTACAGATAAAACTACAAAACTAAAAATAGATAAAGATTTTGATATAACGCCTATTTTAAAAGAAAATGAACGTCTTGTAAATACGGTGTCTCTACTAGAGCTTAAAATAGAAGAAACTGCTAAATTTAACGATGAAGAACTTATTCTTTTAAAAATTCCACGCAAATCAATCTTTGAAAGATTCAATTTAATAGCAAATAAAAAAATGGAAGTTTCAAAAGAAAATTATACTTCTATAAAAGAAGATGATTCTTGGATAAAAAAATATAGTATTCTTAACAATGGAATGAAAGACTTTGCAAAACTTGCTTCATTAGTAGAAGCAAAAAAAGTGATAATCAACTCTTACAACAACACAAACGAAGTAAACTATCTAAATGATTTATATAATGATTATGTAAATCTTAAAAATGAAATAAGTATATATGTTCTCTCAGATGTTAATTCAAGAGCATTTGTTAAAGATATAAAAAGTGCATTAAGTGATGAAGGAATTGAGCTAAATTCAAAACCAAAAAGTGATAAAGCACTAAAAATATTCATAACTTCAAATACACAAAACCTGCAAGAATATGGTTTTAATATAGCTAAGTCTTTAGTTAAGTACTCGACGTACAATAAAAATAAAGAAAAAGTTGCCTTTAAACAACATACTTTTTCTGCAAAATCTAGAAAAAATTATTCAGACGCAAAAATGCAATCTATCATACATCAAAAGAGCAAAATTAAAAAATTGGGTATTTTTGATTTTTTGGGTGTCAAATAAGTTACCTGAATATTTAATAATTTTTATTTAAGACTCCTGAGAGTATAATAAATTAAATTAAATTATAACTAAAGGGAGATCATATGATCAAGACTATTTCTACAATTGCTTTAGCAGGTTTATTAGCTGCAACAATTACTGGGTGTGGCGAGCAACCAAAACCGGCTGAAGAAGCAAGCTTTGCATGTAAACAAGAAGGTACTTTAGCTCCTAAGTGGACATGTGTACCTATGGTAGAAGGTGCTTATGCAGGTGTTGGTGTAGCTAAAAAGTCTGCAGCTGGTATGGGTCACATGAGAAGAGTCGCTCTTGCAAACGGTAGAAGTGATTTAGCTCAGCAAATAAAATCTCAAGTAAAAGATAAAGTTGAGACTTTTACTCGTACAACTGGTAATGGCGATGCTGAAACTGTTGATCAAGTTACTACTGCTGTTTCAAAACAAGTTGCAAAAGTTGATTTACAAGGTTCAAAAGGTGTTGACGCTTGGACATCTCCAGCAGGAAACCTTTATCTTTTAGTTACAGTTCCTGAATCTACAGTAAACGGTGAAGTAAAAGAAGCTGTTAAAACTAGTTTTAAAAATGACCAAGCTTTATGGCAACAATTTCAGTCTAAAAATGCTTTAGAAGAATTAGACAAAGAGTTCCCAACTAAGTAATGAAACTTTTCTTTTATGGTTTTATTATTGCATTAAGTTTTTCTGCCTGCATGAATCCGCAGCCGGAAAAACTTAAATGTGAAAATAAACCTTGGATACTAAATCCAAACCTTAATGGCAATATTGGTGCTGTTGGAAGCGCAATGCGTACATATGACCAAAAGGCTTCATCTCAAAGAAAACTTGCTATTACAAGAGCACTCGATGAGCTGTCACTGCAAAAAGGTGTAAAAGTAAATTTAAATATGGAAAAAAGAGAGACTGTTGCAAATGAACGATCTCATACAACCATAGATTCAAAATCAAATTATACTGCCAATGTTAAAGTAACGGCACACATTGAAGACGCTTGTAAGGACAAGTCCTCAGGTGAATTTTTTGTTTGGATGGTAATGGATTAACTCCAACAAACCTCATATAAATATCTCATACACTCAAATCAATGGCAATTTTGATATAATTCCACAAATATTATAAGTTAACTACTTTCTATCCATTATTAATAATAAGGTTTATCATGAAAAAAATTGCAATTATCGGTCGTCCAAATGTTGGTAAAAGTTCGCTTTTTAATCGCTTAGTTAAAAAAAGAGATGCGATAACGTCAGATATGGCCGGTACTACACGTGATGTAAAAAGACGTGAAGTGGTGATTAACAATAAACGAGCCTTGTTACTTGATACCGGTGGTCTAGATAAGGGTTGTGAGCTATATGACAAAATCAAAGAGATGTCAATAAAGGCCGCTCATAAAGCTGATATTATTCTTTATATGGTTGATGGTAAAGGCTTACCCGAAGATGAAGATAAAAAACTTTTTTATGAACTTCAAACTATGGGCAAAGATATAGCACTTGTAGTTAATAAAATTGATAATGACAAAATGAAAGACAAACTTTGGGATTTTTATGAGTTTGGATGCGATGCTATATTTGGAATTTCTGTTTCACATAATCGTGGCACTGTAAATCTTTTGGAGTGGGTATATAATCAAATTCCCGACTCTGATATTATAGATGAAGAGGCTGAAGAGATAATTAGTGAACCGGAAGTTGAAAACTATGAAGATGAATTGAATGATGACGAGTTTTTCTCCCAATTTGATGAAGATGATGAAGATAATTATTTCTATACTGATGAAGAAGAGGTAGAAGACAATTCAATATTTGCACAAAATGATAATATAAAAGAGTTTGATGAAAACGACTTAAATCATATTAAAATAGCAATTATAGGTCGTACAAATGTAGGTAAAAGTTCGCTTTTAAATGCACTTCTTGGTGAAGAGCGTTCAGTTGTTAGTGCTGTAAGCGGTACTACTATTGATCCTATAGATGAGAGTATTGACTACAAAGGAAAACAACTAACATTTGTAGATACTGCAGGTCTTAGACGTCGTGGAAAGATTGAGGGAATTGAAAGATACGCCCTTATGCGTACTAAAGAGATGCTAGAGAATGCAAATATGGCGTTAGTTGTTTTGGATGCTAGTGAACCTTTTTTAGATTTAGATGAAAAGATTGCAGGATTGGTTGACCAAAACAGACTTGCATGTATTATTGTTTTAAACAAGTGGGATATAGCTGATAAAAATGAGTTTGAGAAAATCAAAAACGAAGTAAGAGATAGATTTAAATTTTTAGCATATGCACCTATCATTACACTCTCTGCAAACACTCATCAACGTGTAGACAAACTTCACGATATGATTTTACAAATCAACGAAAACTATTCTCAGAGAATTACAACTTCACAACTAAACGCAGTTATAGACAAGGCTCAACAACGCCATCAATTACCTACAATGCATGGACAAGTTATACGCATCTATTATACTACACAGTATGAGACACGTCCACCAAAAATTGCCATAGTTATGAATAAACCAAAAGGTCTTCACTTTACATATAGAAGATACCTGACAAATAAACTAAGAGAAGCTTTTGATTTTACGGGGACGCCGCTACTGTTTAAAGCTAAGAAACGTGGTGAACGCTAAAGCGTTCGGGGGATGCCCTCAGCTTTGAGCTGATGGTAGTTCCAAAGCTTTGCTTGGAACAAGTTAATGGGTTCAAAGAAATCATGCAAGGTGAACCCCTTTTTTATCTCAACTTCGGTCAAACATTTTAATAAAATGTTTCCTTCGCTGAAAAAAAAGGCTAGAATGGTTTGAACACCACCAACCAAACAACAACTAGAAGTATTAGAGTAGGTACTTCGTTATAAGCACGAAAGAACTTTCCACTCTTTTCACATTTATCTTCCAAAAACTGTTTTCTATAATAACCCAATGAAAAGAAATAAGCCATAAGTAAAACAACAAATGTTATTTTCACATGTAACCAAGCATTACCGGCAAATCCTATTTCAAATGCTAAATAAAAACCACTTAAAATCGTACCCCACATTGCTGGAACTCCGATATATTTATATATCTTCAACTCCATAACTTTTACGACTTCACAAAAACCCTTATTTTCAATATTTTCTGCATGATATACAAAAAGTCTTGGCATGTAAAATAAAACTGCAAACCAAGAAATCAATGATAATATATGAAACCACAATACCCAACTATACATTTCATTATCTCCTAAAAATTCTTTTCTATGTAGATGGTGTTATAGTTAGCACCACCCTCTTTTACACTATTTACAGCACCAAAAACACCTGAGCGATGCTTTATTGCCCAACCAATATTTGTACCGTGTAATGATTCTTCTTTTATTAATTTTCCAAAATCAAAATCTATACTAAAATCGAGATAATTTAAAACTTTAGAGTGATTATCTTTATCCATTTCTGCTTCATCGTATTCTGGTTCTAAATAATTAGTTGTATATGAAATTCCTTCACCTAATGCTATTCTAATTCTATTATCTAAAAAATCTAAATTATAATAAAGTTTAAAATATAAAGTAAACTCATACGAATCTTTTCTTACATCTTGTTCATAATATGCCAATCCGGCTTTGAGGTATGTATCTATAGGTAGACCTAAAAGTTCTTCATCATATAAATACCCCGCATCAAGTGCGGCTACATTATAATCTACACGCGTCTTTTTTATATCACCACCAAATATTTCAGAAAAATCACTCGCGGTAGCCTTTCCATAAGCTACCCTAAACGAGTAATCATCCTTTGCAAAAATACTTGCTGCAAACAACAATACTAATAATAAATACTTCAAATTGTTATGAATCTAATGTTTCTAAATCTTTTATAGAGCCTTTTGCAGGAGCTACTATTTTATCATGTAAACGACGTAGTGCTTTTGTCGCACGCTCTATTCCTAAATCTATCGCAGTATCCAAATTGTCATCTGTTTGTGAGATAACTACCGGCTCTGCATGAGCAATATGTATATCAAATTCTATAGAAACACCTTTTTTTTCAGCTTTAATACGAACGTTTACCGTTGTAATATCTAAAGAGTATTTTGCAAAATTATCTATTGCATTTTGTATATGAGCTTTTGTGTTAGCATGAAGTGTAACATCTTTTGATTGAACTTGAACATTCATAATATATCCTTTATTTGAAGTGATTCTCGCACTTCTTTATTATGTTTATATGGTAACACTTTTAACATTTACTTTTGCTAAAAATATAGTCCATACACTCAAGTCAATGGTAACTTTTGATATAATGGCAAAAAAATTTTAGGAAATGTATATGAGAGTATTTACAGGTATTCAACCGTCTGGTGATTTGCACATCGGAAACTATTTTGGTTCGATCAAACAGATGGTAGATGCACAGGACAACAGTGATACATTTGCATTTATAGCAAACTATCATGCACAGACAAGTGGTGGTAAAGATTTATCAAAATTAACTATGCAAGCTGCTACAGACTTTTTAGCACTAGGAATTGACCCTGAGAAATCAACATTTTGGATCCAGTCTGATGTCAAAGAGGTGCTAGAACTATACTGGATACTTTCATCATTTACACCAATGGGTCTTTTAGAGCGTGCTCATAGCTATAAAGACAAAACAGCAAAAGGTATAGCAGCTAACCACTCTTTATTCTCATACCCAGTTTTAATGGCTGCAGATATTTTACTGTTTGGTTCAGAAGTGGTTCCAGTTGGTAAAGATCAAATACAACATATTGAAATAGCACGTGATATAGCTACAAAATTTAATAATGAGTATGGCGATATTTTAGTGCTGCCTGAATTTCGTATTCAAGAAGAGGTTCAGACAGTTCCGGGAATTGACGGACAAAAAATGTCTAAAAGCTATGGAAATGTTGTAAATATATTCGGTGAAGAAAAGAAGCAACTTAAAACTATTAAAAAAATAGTAACTGAACAAGTAGCTCTTGAAGAACCTAAAGAATTTGAAAACTGTAATGTTTATAATATGGCAAAACTATTTTTAGAAGGTGAGAACTTAATAGCTTTACAAGAGAGATACAAAAAAGGCGGTGAAGGTCACGGACACTTCAAAATATATCTTGCTGAAGTTATGTGGGAATATTTTAGAGAGTTTAGAGAAAAACGTGAGTATTACGAAAACAACCAAAACGAAGTTAGAGAGATTTTGACTGCTGGAGCCGACAAAGCAAGAGCAGTTGCAAAACCTATGATCGAGAAAATAAGAGAAGTTACTGGAATAAAATATTAAAGACTAAAGTTTCTACTTTAGCTTTAATGATTTTCTAGTTATAAGCATCTTTTTAGACCATCTTTTCTCTTTTAACTTTAATAATTCATGTACCTCGTCATTTACCAGTTTATAATAAACTGATATTTTCACATCAGAAGCACCATCAACTTTTTTTACTTTTATAACTTTTTTACCTTGTGCCGGTACACTCATATCTTTAGACATAGTTTTTGCCAAGTGTGCAATTGTAGGGCGTTTGCGTCTATCTTTATAATGTGTTGTTAAAGATATTTCTTCTTTTTTAATTTTATTAGAACCTTTTTTGTATTCTAATTCTATAAGTATTTCACGAGAACCGTAACCAGTTGGAATATTATGAGGTTGTGGATTTTTAAGCATAATAACAACATCTTCACCTTTTTGCCACGTGCTTAATTTAAGTGAATTTTTTATCATATCTTCATCATGTGCACCTTTAAAGCCATGTTTGCGAATCATACGTTTTTTTGCTTCTCCATCATCTATTTTTAACGTTGAGGCAACTCCAAGTTTTTTTGGTCCCATATGACAATCCACGCACATTTTGCCATCTGATTTAAATTCTTTTTCCATATTTGAAAACATAATATTTTTTACACTACTCATATTTGCATGACATACAAAACAAAGCTGATTTGAATTTTTACTCATAAAATCACGATATTCTACGTTATGATAAGGAGACTTAGCATCTTCATAAGGTCCACTCATTAAACCTGATTTTGTCCACGTCACTCTATTTATACCACGAATTTTCTCATCCTTATCCGAATGAATTTTATCTATATTATGACATACCACACAATTAATACCCTCGTGTAAGGCATCCGCTTTTAGCGCTTTATTTACCTTAGAACCTTTGTCCAAACCAAGAACTGCTTCTATCTCATAATTTATATCTGTAGAGGTAACAGATATTCTAGGGTTATGACAGGTAGCACACTCAACTTTAACTCCATTTAAACTTTTTCTAGTTTTTCTACTATAGTATTTGATGCTTTTTCTAAAGTATTCATCTTTATCAAAATGTGACTTAGAGTGCCATGACTCCTGCCAGTCCTTCACCAGATGTAGATGACAAGCTTTACAATTTTTTGATTCTGCGAATTTATCATCTAATTGAACAACCTTAGCTGCATTCGCTCCACTCAAAAAACTTATTGACAATACAAATAACCATAGTATTTTCATCTATTCTCCTCTTTTCTTATCCAACCATACCATAAGACCTTTTTGAGCATGAAGTCTATTCTCAGCTTCATTAAATACTATATCAGCATGTTTTTCAAAAACATCTTCGCTAACTTCTAATCCTCTATATGCGGGTAAGCAGTGTAGAAATTTTGCATCATCAGATGCTAGAGACATCATATTTTCATCAACCATAAAACCGTTAAAAATTTTAATACGTTCTTCTTTTTCATCTTCTTGACCCATTGATGTCCAAGTATCTGTTGTTACAACAGTAGCACCTTTTACAGCTTCTTTTGGGTCATTTGTAGTAATAATCTTTCCACCACTTGTTTTTGCAAGCTCCGTAGTTTCTTTTAGTACCTCTGCATCTACTTCATAACCTTTTGGAGTAGCGATTCTAAGCTCAAACCCGAGTTTTGCAGCAAGCATCATCCAAGAATGAGTCATATTATTTCCATCACCAATGTATGCAGCTACTATATTTTCATTGGCATTATGCTCAACTAAAGTCATATAATCAGCTAAAAGCTGAACAGGATGATATGAGTCCGTTAAACCATTTATAACTGGAACTTTAGAGTAAGAAGCAAACTCTTCAATCATTGAGTGCTCGTAAGTACGTATCATGACCATATCACACATGCTTGATATTACGCGTGCCGTGTCTTTAACGGGTTCACCTCGACCCAAGTGTATATCACGGTTTGATAAAAAAAGGGCATGACCGCCTAACTGAAACATACCTGTCTCAAAACTAACTCTTGTTCTTGTTGAGCTTTTCTCAAATATCATTCCAAGAGTTTTCATATTTAGTTCTTTTTTAAATACATCATTTTTAAGATTATTTTTAATCTCTAAACCAATATCTATAATCTCTAAGATTTCCTCTTTTGTAAAATCTTTGAGTGTTAAAAAATGTCTCACTGTTTTTCCTAGGTAAAAAATATTAAATTTTTTTAATTAATCATTCTACTTTAAATTTACTTAAAGTTACTTTTTTAATAATTCTGCAATCTCTTTTGCATGATAAGTGATTATTATATCTGCACCCGCACGTTTAAAACTAATCATAGTCTCCATTAGTACCCTGTCATAATCAATCAATCCCTGTTTCCCTGCCATTTTAAGCATTGCATACTCACCACTTACATTATAAACACACAATGGTTTTGTAGTATTATCTTTTATCTCACGCACAACATCAAGGTAAGCAAGCACTGGTTTTACCATAAGTATATCGGCACCTTGCATCTCATCACTTACACTCTCTGCAACTGCCTCACGACGATTTGCAGGGTCCATTTGATACGATGCACGATCACCAAAACTAGGAGTTGATTCTGCTACATCACGAAACGGCCCGTAATATCCACTTGCAAATTTTGTAGAGTAACTCATAATCGGAAGATTTTCATATCCCGCTTCATCTAAAGCATCTCTTAGTGTTTGGATAATTCCATCCATCATACCAGAAGGTGCTATCATATCTGCACCGGCTTTTGCATGAATTACCGCTTGTTGGGCAGATATTTCTAAAGTTGCGTCATTATTGACTGTTTGATTCTCTTCATCAATTATTCCACAATGACCATGGTCTGTATACTCACAAAAACATAGGTCTGTTACAACAAACATATCAGGGTATGCTTTTTTTATTTCTCTCACGGCATTTGCAATAATCCCATGCTCACAAAGACTGTCACTCCCAATGGAGTCTTTTACATCAGGTATACCAAATAATATAATAGAGTTTAGTCCAAGAGTTTGTATATGAGCACACTCTTTTAGTATCTCATCCAAACTCATCTGATACACACCAGGCATAGATGCGACTTCTGTTTTTATACCTTCACCGCTTCTTACAAAAAGAGGATAAATCAAGTCATCCGTAGTTACATTCGTTTCACGTACAAGTTTTCTCAATGTTGTATTAATTCTTGTTCTTCTAAATCTATCAAACATCGCTTTCCCTATAATTAAAAAATTTTCGCTATAATCTCCATAAAATTCTACCTTTTTTAACTTGGATAACTATTAATGGATATAAATATATCAAACGAAGCCAATCTGCCATCGAGATTTGGGAAGTTTAAAATAAAAGCTTTTAAAGAAGCTGAAAAAGAACATTTAGCAATATATACTGAAAATTTAACCGAAGTCCCTGTTGTTAGAATTCATTCTGAATGTCTTACCGGAGATGCAATCGGTTCTTTAAAATGTGACTGTCGTGATCAACTAGAATATGCACTCGATTATATAAATAAAAACGGCGGTATGGTTATTTACCTTCGTCAAGAGGGTCGGAATATCGGTCTTTTGAATAAAATAAACGCATATGCCCTACAAGATGAAGGTTACAATACGATAGAAGCCAACCATCAGCTGGGTTTTTCAGCTGATGAGCGTACATATGAAGTTGTAACACAAATACTTCACCACTTTGATATTCATAAAATTAAACTACTTACAAATAATCCCGATAAAATAAATTCTATCAGCGATATAGAGGTAGTTGAACGTGTACCTATAATTATGGAAGCAAACACTCATAATCAAAGTTATCTTGATACTAAAAAAGATGAGATGGGTCACCTTTTATAATGTCATATTTGAATTTAAAGCAAAGTCTTGAAAAAGACGGAGTAATTTTAAATGATGAATTTTACGAAAACATTCAAAAATACAAATCTCATCTGTTAAAATGGAATAAAACCCATAATCTTACAGGTGCAAGAGATGAGAAAACTTTAGATGAGTTTATCTTCGATGCAGTATACCCCGTTAAGTTTTTACCAAAGTGCAATACTCTTTTAGATATTGGGACAGGTGCAGGTTTTCCCGGTTTAATTTTGGCGATGGCACTTAAAAACACAAAAGTCACTTTGGCTGAGCCCCTTACAAAACGTGCAAGTTTCTTACAATTTATAAAAGCCGATTTAGGACTTGAAAATGTAAAAGTTGTAAAAAAAAGAGTTGAAGATATCGATGCAGAGATTTTCGACATGGTTACTTCACGTGCTGTTACAGATACTCAGATGCTTCTTAAACTAAGTGAAAATTTTAGGGATGAACATACACAAATACTTTTTTACAAAGGTGAGAATGTATATAATGAGATTCCAGAAGATATGCAACATGAAGTTATTCAAACAAATAACAGACACTATTTACTACTTAAGGCGAAAATATGATTATGAAACTACTACTTGTAATTGGCGTAATTGCAGCAGTTTATTTCTTTTTTATAAAGAAAAAACCGCCTAAAGTACAAAACAAAAAAAATACTCAAAAAGACAATACTCCATCAAATGAGATGATTGAATGTGCAAGTTGTGGTATTTACTGTGAGATAGATGATACAATTCTTAGTAACAATAAATATTATTGCTCCAAAGAGTGTGTAAATAAAGGATAGATTATGATTATAATAGGACACAGATTTATTCCAAGTTTTTTATCTCAACATGGAAATTTTTATCATATCCCAAATATAGATGCTATTAAAAATACACCACCAAATTCTTGTATATTTATAGAATTTAGTGAAGACAACCTAGATATTATTGAGCATCTGCAAAAAAACTCAATCTCTTTTTGTTTAAAAGTAGAAGATGTAACCCAAATTATATATGCGGCTAATCTTGGTGCTTCGTTTATACTTGTAGATAAAGATTTGGCAAAAACAGCTCAAGACTTGGCAAACAACTACCTTTTTGATGCAAAAATACTTGTTAGCATTGATGATGAAGAAAATATAGAAGAGTTAGCACTTCAAGGAATAGACGGTGTTTTATTTTCCAATGCAATTATAAAAATAAACTCTTAAACTAAATAATCTTTCTTTTAATATAATGTTTTAGAGAAGTTAATACTTCATAAGAAAATGTTTTTGCAGATTTTGCCATTATCCTTGCATCATCAAATATTAAAAGTTCATCTGCATCTGATAAAAAACTTGAGTTATCCATAGATATTCTACCAAGTAACTTTTCTCCATTTGGCGTTGTGTAGTTATTTGAACAAAGCCTGTGAAAACCATCTGCATATCCAAAGTCATAATTTGAAATTACACTGTTTTCATCTAAGGTACAAATTCCTCCATACCCTACTCTTTGACCTTTAATAACTTTTCTTTGAGAATTTTTCTGAGCCCATAGACTAAGAACAGGTTTAAAAGTATCCGTATCAAAAACTTCACTTTCTAAACATCCATATATAGCAATTCCTACCCTAACCATATCTTCATCTATATTAGAGTGTCTCATCGTAGATGCAGAATTTGAAGAATGAAAACGTACATTTTCATAACCTAAATCTTTGAGTATTTTCTTAGCTTTTTCAAAATTTTCATTTTGCCAAAACCACTCACTTGTTAACTCATCAGCACTTCTATGATGCGTAAATGCAGCTTCTAGTTTCAAATTTTTATTTTTTATAGCTTCTAATGCGTCTGGTAGTTCATCTAAGGAGACACCGTTTCTATGCATCCCTGTATCTATTTTCAACTCTACTTTTGTATTTTTTGGAAATTTATCTATTTTATTTATATCATTTATCGTATATCTTATTTTATCACTTGAAATTTGTGGTATGTCAGCTAATACTAATACATACTCAAAAAATTCTTCTATCATTTTTGCTTCAGGAATGCATCTAACTACTGCTTTAGTAATTCCGTACTCTTTTGCCATAGTAGCAACTTCTAATATTCCGTGTCCATAAGCATTATCTTTTAAAACAACTGCTATTTTATCTTTGCTTTTAGTTTTATCTGCGATAATGTCAAGATTATTAAAAAAATGTTTTTTATTTAAAGTTATGTAAGCCATAAAGGAATTATACCAAATGAAAAGACTTGTTGCAGAGTTTGAAGGTCAAAGTTTTACACAAATAATTTTTCCCCATTATAATACCGATTGGAATTGTTGTTTGGAAGAAGCTCGAGAGAACTTTGTAAATATTATAAATACGATTATTAAATACCAAAAATGCCTGGTAATATGTGCTGATATAAAAGAAACAAAAAGCTATTTTAAAGAAAACAAAAATTTATATTTTGTAGAGTATGAAAGTGATGATTGTTGGTCAAGAGACACCTCTGCTTTGTGTGTTGAAAAGGATGGAGGAATAAACTTACTTGATTTTACATTTACAGGCTGGGGCTCAAAATTTGAAGCTGATAAAGACAATCTTTTAAGTAAGAATATCTCAAAATATTATTCAAAACCAACTACACAAATAGACTTTATACTTGAAGGTGGAGCTGTTGAGAGTAACGGTATAGATGCAATCCTTACAACAAGTGAGTGTATGCTAAATAAAAACAGAAACAACACCTTAGATGCAATACAAATAACACAAAGATTAAATAAATACTTCGGTGCTACAAAAATCCATTATTTGAACCATGGATATTTGAGCGGCGATGATACAGACTCGCATATAGACACACTTGCTCGTTTTATAGATGCAAATACCATTATGTATGTAAAACCTCCAAAAGATGAAGATGATGAACACTTTGAAGAACTAAGCAAGATGGAAAATGAGCTAGAAGTTATTGCTAAAGAAAATAACTATAAACTTATATCTTTGCCATTTTGTGATACGGTATATTTTGAAGAGGAACGCTTACCTGCTACATATGCAAACTTTTTGTTTGTAAACGGTGCCGTATTAGTTCCGACTTATGGGATAAAACAAGATGAAGTTGCACTAAAAATTTTTAAAGATTATTTTATAAATAGAGATATTATAGGAATTGATTGTTCAACACTTATAAAACAACATGGCTCACTTCACTGCGTAACTATGAACTTTGCAAAAGATGTAGATATTATTTTGTAGTATTTTGTTCCACTTTTGCATCTTCAACATCTAAAATCGCCATACCACTCATTATAAGATAGGTGGCTAAACCAAAACCAATAGCTATTAATATGATTCTTCTCATTTTTTCTATTTTATTCATGACGAAATTTTACCAAAATATTTTCAACATATTGACTTGAATTAACACTTTTTTAACAATTTTTTTATAAACTGAGCTCATAATAATTTTAAGGAAAGTTTATGAAAAAGGTTATACCGTTATCACTTATGGCACTTAGTTTACTTGGTGCACAAGAAACAGAATTAGAAAGTATAAGTGTTGAATCGACATATATTACAGAGGTTGCTAAAAAAGCTCAAACCTCAGCAGACCTTGCAGATGCAATTCGTACAAAAGTACCCTCAGTTGATATGAATCGTCGTTCAGGGATAGCAAATGATATTATTATCCGTGGTCAAAAAAGAGATAATATATCTATCGAGGTTGACGGTACTAAAGTTTGCGGTGCTTGTCCAAATAGAATGGACCCTCCTGTATCTCATATTTTAGCTTCTCAGATAGAAGATGTAGAAGTAATTGAAGGTCCTTATGATGTTGAAACTTTTGGAACTATGAGCGGTGGTGTAAAAATTAAAACAAAAAAACCTGTTGCTAAAACTAAAACAGAGTTAAACCTTGGATTTGGTGCATGGGGATACAACAAAATAGGTGCAACAGTAAGTGGGGGTAACGATATTGTTCGTATTTTAGTAAGTGGTTCAAGTGAGAGTTCTGGACAATATGAAGATGGAAATGGTGATACCTTAACTGAACAAGCGATTACAAACGGTGCAATAACAGCCAACCAATATAAGACACAATATAAAGATATGGATGCTTATAAGAAAAAAAGTTTAATGACAAAAGTTTTCATAAATCCATTGCAGGATCACGAACTACGTCTTGGATATACTGCAAATAGAAGTGATAATGTTTTATATCCAAACACTCCTATGGATGCTGTTTTAGATGACTCTGATATCTACAATATTGAGTATAAAATCACAAATATTTCAGATATGTATAAAAACTTAAATATACAATTTTATAAATCAACAGTAGTCCACCCGATGAGTAACCAATATAGAAACTCGTCAAATATGCCAACTATGGATACTACCAACGATATGGATTCTCAGATGCAAGGTCTTAAAATCATTAATACTTTAGATTTAGCCGGAATGAAAATGGATATCGGGCTTGATGGAAGTGAGAGAAAATGGAGTGGGGAGTATTATAATACAACAACGGGTGCATTTAAAGCGACTAGTATTGATGAAACTACTACTGAAAACATGGCTGTATTTGCTAAAATGAAAAAATCTTTTGGTTCATTAGATGTGAAATTTGGTATGAGATACGATACTACTGACATTACAAATGTAAGTGCTGCATTTACAGATATAGATTTTAGTGCATTTAACGTAAATCTATTTACTAACTTAAATATAAATAATTCAAATTCAGTATTTTTTGGTCTAGGTAAAGCTTCTCGTGTACCAGATGCAAGAGAGTTATACTTTAAAAAATCAGGCAATGTTATAGGGACTCCAACTCTGGATCAAACAACAAATACTCAACTAGATTTAGGCTATAAAGTACAATCTGAAAACTTTGAATTTAAAATCAAAGCCTTTTACTCTATGCTTAGTGATTATATCTACTACCATAAAGGTGTAGCAACAAATGCTTTTGACAATATAGATGCAACTATTTATGGTAGTGAAATAACTTCATCATATTACGCTACAGATGAGATAAGTGTAGATGCTTCTATTGCATATAAAGTTGGGGAAAAAGATGAAGCTCTAAGTGGACAAACAGATACAAACTTAGCAGACATTGCACCATTACGCGGTTCATTAGCACTTAACTATGAATATGCTCCAGACAGTATAGTAAAACTCGAGATGCAAGCCAGCGATAGATGGAGTGATTTTGACAGTGATAACGGTGAACAAGAGTTAGCTGGATGGGCAGTTGCAAACCTTAAAATCAAACATGCTGTAAATAAACAATTTGATTTTACTCTTGGTGTGAATAATATAGGTGATAATACTTACGCTATGAGTAATACATACGCAGATATTACACTTATCTCAACAGGTGGTGGAGATATTGTTCTTCTTAATGAACCTGGTCGTTATATTTATACAAATATGGACTTTAAATTCTAAGTTTATTACCAAGTCGTAATCTTTTTAGATTACGGCTTAGCCTTATATTCAGATATAACTATACAGTCTCTTCCATATTTTTTTCCATCATAAAGTGCTATATCAGCCCTTGCTAAAACTTCATCAAAGTTCTCATTTTCTTCTTTTTGGGCAATCCCAAATGTCAATGTAACTTTTATATCCTTTGTATCGTTACACTCAAATGACAAATCATCAATGCTTTTTTGGATCCTGTCTACTAATATTTTTGCATCTTCTTTTGTAGAACCGGGCATAAAAAATAAAAATTCTTCTCCACCCCAACGTGAGAGTGTATCTTCTTGACGGATACAATTAGTTAATTTTTTAGAAACTTCCACTAATACTTCATCTCCACAGTGATGTCCGTAATTATCATTTATTTTTTTAAAAAAATCTATATCTGCCAAAACTATACTCAAAGGTCTAGATTCTCTTTTTGAAAATTCATATTCAACTATAGAGTCTATATATCTTCTGTTATTTAAACCTGTCAACTGGTCTTTTGTTGCATAAGAGTACAACTGTTTTTCAGTTTCTAAATCTATGTAAATAAAATAATACATAAAAGGGACAGAAAAGAGTAAAAGGCCAAAAAGGTTTAAGACTCTTATAGTGAAAAGAGTATCCGAATCTATAACATAAACAGGTAGTGCATTTAAAAATACCAACTCTAATACAAAGAA